>JBBQTJ010000031.1:0-18730 GCA_038213315.1 Planctomycetota bacterium | reverse complement strand
AGGGATCGATCTCGTCGAGGTATTTGGGCGCGTTGTAGGGGTTGGGCTTGAGGATCTCGCGGCCCAAGGGCAGGAAGTTGCGCGCCACGGCGTCAGCAGTGCCGCCCGCCTGCTTGATCTGGCCGCCCAATTGGGCGATGTCGGGAGCATTCCCGGCGATCAGGTTGACGTTGAGCCACTGGGGGTAGATCTTCTCGGTCACCGCCATCTGCATGACCTTGACCTTTTGGTCGGCATGCAAGGTGTTGTAGTCGTCGATGACCTCCTGGAGGGCCTCGCGGAAACCGGACTCCAGCTGCCAATGGCAGATGCGCACGTACTTCAGAGTCGGATCGTTGAGCTTGGCCTGGTTGGTGGCGATGCGCAGCAAGCTCCAGCCGGTCACCCCGAGCAGCAGGACCAAACCAAAGGTATTGAGATTCAACCAGCGGCGCCAGCCGTGCCGGCGATTGCCGGTGCCGGCGTCATCGATCAACGCATTAGATGAAGCGACAGGTTCGTTCATGGCAGGGTCCCCGGCGCCGGCAGCTTGGGCCGGGGGCCGGTGTAAGAGGCGAACGCGGTCAGGTCAGGGATCGGCGCGCCCAGCAGACTCAGGCGGATCTGGGCCTCGAAGGCCTTGCCGCTGGTCTGGGCGTCCGTGCAGATCTTGGTGTAATAGCGGATAGCAGCATCATTGTCTTTGATGTGCAGCTCGGCGATGCGGGCCATGCGCCACCACACCAGATGCTCACGGCTGCGCCACTGCAGGCCGATGGCGTCGGCCTGCAGATAGCAGGCATAGGCCTCGGAAAAATTTTGCTTTTGCTGGAACCAGCAGTCGCCCAGGTATTGCCACATGCCCGCGGCCAGGGGATCCTGGGGATGGGCCGACAACCAGTCGGTGAGCACCTTCGCGCCGATCTCGAATTCTTTCGGCAGCATGGTGGCCAGATGGCTGGACCCCAGCCGGAAGGCGGCCTCGCCAGCGATGTAGTCAACGGGCCAACGGGTCATCACCGTGCGGTAGTGCTTGCGCGCAGTGTCCACATCAGGCTGGTCACCCAGGTAGTCGCGGAGTTCGGCAATGCGGCCCAGGTTGAGGTAGGCCCGCGGCGTGAAGCGCGAGTCGGGACAGCGCTCGACCAGGTCAGAGAACAAGGTCACCGCCCCGGCGATCGACTCAGCCTCAATGGGCATGAACTGCTGCTTGCAGGTGGCCAAGCCGAAGGTCGCCTGCTGCCAGCCCTCTGAGCCGGGCGGCAGCCCGTCGCGGGCCTTGGTGAAGTCCTTGCGCGGCACATCGTAATTGAATTGGGCCAGTGCGGTCGTCGCCCGTTCCAGGGCGACAGTGGCATCATCCGCAGCCGAGGCGGATGCGGATGCCAGCAGGACGATGAGGCAGCATGACAGCGAGGTCTTCATGGGTCTCCCCGAGGAGGGGGTGCGCGGAGGGCGGCCTAGGCTGGGCCATTCTGACTGTTTGTCTACCCTGCGGATGCAGTTACCGTTGAGCGCTGTGCTGCTAACACTGCTAACACTGCTAACACTGCTAACACGGCTAGTGCCTGCTGCCGGAACCTGGCAACGGACGGGCGTTGCAGCCGGTATGTGCATCTTGGCTGCTGCATGCGTAGACGTGGCGGCGTGCCATGGTACACGATGCATCCGCTTCGCACGCACCTGACTTCCTCCCCCCGGGATTCCCATGGCCGACATCAAGCTCACGAACATTGTCAAGCGTTACGACAACGGCTTTATCGCGGTCAAAGGCATCAATCTGGCTGTGAAGGACAAGGAGTTCATGGTCCTGGTGGGACCCTCTGGCTGCGGCAAGACCACCTGCCTGCGCATGATCGCCGGGCTTGAAGAGGTGACCGAAGGTGACCTCTACATCGGCACTCGCCGGGTGAACGATGTGCAGCCCAAGGATCGGGACATCGCTATGGTGTTCCAAAGCTACGCCCTGTATCCGCACATGACCGTGTATGAGAACATGGCCTTCGGGCTGAAGCTGGCCAAGGTGCCCCGGGCCGAGATCGACGCCCGCGTGCAGGAGGCGGCGCGCATGCTCAAGATCGTCGACAAGCTGGAAAACCGTCCCAAGGAGCTGTCCGGCGGCCTGCGCCAACGCGTGGCCCTGGGTCGCGCCATCGTGCGCAAGCCCAGCGTGTTCCTTTTTGACGAGCCGCTGTCCAACCTGGACGCCAAGCTGCGCGCCGACATGCGCTATGAGTTGAAGACCCTGCAGCAGCGCCTGCAGACCACCATGGTGTACGTGACCCATGACCAGATCGAGGCCATGACCCTGGGCGATCGCATCACCGTGATGAGCCAGGGCGACATCCAGCAAGTAGGGGTGCCGACGGTGATCTACGAGAAGCCCTTCAACCGCTTTGTGGCCGCCTTCATCGGTTCACCGGGCATGAACTTCCTGCCGGGTCGCATCGAACGCGAGGGTGAGGGTTGGACCTTCCAGATCGGTGGCGGTGCCCGGGTCGCCCTGGGCATGGCCGAGCGCCACGCCTTCGCCGCCCACGCCGGCAAGGAGACCGTGCTGGGTGTCCGTCCCGAACAGATGCACCACGCCAGCTACGTGCAGCCCCTGCCCGCCAGCACCCGTATCGAGGCAACCGTGCGCGTGGTCGAGCTGATGGGTGACCACCAGTACGTGTACCTGCAATTCGACGGCGTCGAGAAGCCGGCGATCATGAAGAGCCCAGCTGGTCACCGTTGCGCCTCCGGCGAACGCATCGGGGTGCAGATCGACAGTGCACCCGCTCATGTCTTTGGCGGGACGGATGACCATGCGGTGACGTTGACGCTGCCACAGGGCTTTGCCCAGGTGCAGTGAGCTTCGAGTTTTGAGTTTCGAGTTTCGGGTGATGGCAAACGACCCCCAGCGGTAAACCGCTGGGGGTCGTTGTTGGCAACGAGAACGGCCCGCCAGAGGCGGGCCGTTCTCGAAACTTGAAACTCGAAACTCAGCTCTTCTTAACCAGCTTCTCGACCATCGACGCGGGCACCTGCTTGTACTCGCTGGGCTCCATCGAGTAGCCGGCGCGGCCCTGGCTCATGCTGCGCAGGTCGGTGGTGTAGCCGAACATTTCGCCGAGAGGGACTTCGCAGCGGATGATCTTGTTCGGGCCGCGATCCAGGGTCTCGGTGATCATGGCGCGCTTGGACTGCAAGCTGCCCATGATCGAGCCGGTGAACTGGTCAGGGGTCTCGACTTCGACCTTCATCCAGGGCTCCAGCAGGACGCAGCCCAGCTTGGGATAGGCTTCGCGGATGGCGAGAGCGCCAGCCGAGATGAAGGCCTCCTGGCTGGAGTCGACGTCATGGTAGCTGCCGTCGATCAGCTTGACGTGCACGTTGATGCACGGCATGCCGGCGATGTAGCCGCGGGCGAGGGTGTTGACCACGCCTTCTTCGATGGCCGGGCGGTATTCCTTGGGCACCGTGCCGCCGCGCACGCCGTCTTCCCAGATGAACTCGTGGCCGGCGGCCTTCTCTTCCGCGGTCAGCGGACGGATCTCAAGGATACAGTCACCGTACTGGCCGCGACCGCCCGACTGCTTGACATGCTTGCCGCGGATCTCGATCGACTTGGTGATGGTCTCGCGGTAGCTCACCTTGGGCTTGCCGACCACGGCATCGACCTTGTATTCGTCGCGGATACGGTGCGAGAGCACTTCGAGGTGCAGCTCGCCCATGCCGGCGACGATGAGCTGGGCGGTCTCGGGGTCGGTCCACTTCTTGAAAGTGGGATCTTCGCGTTCGAGGCGCTGCAGGGCGTAGGCCAGCTTCTCTTTGTCGGCGTTCGACTTGGGCTCGATGGCCATGGTGATCACCGGCTTGGCGAAGCTGATGCCCTCAAGCTGCATCGGGTGCGTGTCGGAGTCGTGGCAGAGGGTATCGCCAGTCTGGGTGTTCTTCAGGCCGACCACGGCGCAGATGTCGCCCGCGGGGGACTCTTCGACCTTGTTCGAGGTCACGCCCACCAGCTTGACCAGGCGTCCGGCGCGCTCTTTGCGGTGGCTGCCGGCGGCGAGCAGCATGTCGCCTTCCTTCAGCGTGCCTTGATAGACGCGCACGAACGACACGTCGCCCAGATTGGGCATGCTCATGATCTTGAACACCATGGCGCGCAGGGGCGCCTTGGGGTCGCAGGAGGTGGGCATGGGGTTTGAACGGGTCAGGTCGTCGACTTCGAACTGTTTGATCGAGTGGGCGTCTTGGGGGTTGGGCAGGATGTCCACCACCATGTCGAGCAGCATCTGAATGCCCTTGTTGCGCAGCGCCGCGCCGCACAGCATGGGCTGCAGCTTGAAGGTCATGCAGCCCTGCTGCAGGCCGACCATGATCTGCTCGTTGCTCAGCTCGCCGGTTTCCAGGTAGGTGGTCTCGATCGAGTCGACACCACAGAAAGAGGCGATGGCATCAATCATGGCGTGGCGACGGGTCTTGGCCTCGGCCAGGAATTCGGCGGGGATCTCGCCTTCCTTCTGGTCTTCGCCCTTGTCGCCTTCGAAGGTGCAATACTTCATCGACACCAGGTCGATGATGGCACGGAAGTCGTCACCCGCGCCGATCGGCATCTGGATGGGCACCGGGTTGCCCGCGAGGCGTTCCTTCACCTGGCCGACCACGCGGTCGAAGTTGGCGCCCATGCGGTCCATCTTGTTGACGAACACCAGACGGGGCACCGAGTACTTGTTGGCCTGGCGCCACACGGTCTCGGACTGGGCCTGCACACCGGCCACGGCGCAGAACACCACCACAGCGCCATCGAGGACGCGGCAGGAGCGTTCCACCTCGGCGGTGAAGTCCACGTGGCCGGGGGTGTCGATCAGATTGATGTAGTGGCCGCGCCACTCGCAGTACACCGCTGCGGCGGTGATGGTGATGCCGCGCTCCTGCTCTTCCTTCATCCAGTCGGTGGTGGCGGCGCCATCGTGCACTTCACCGATCTTATGCTTCTTGCCGGTGTAGTAGAGAATGCGCTCTGACACCGTGGTCTTGCCGGAGTCGATGTGGGCGACGATGCCGAAGTTGCGCATCTTGGCGAGGGCGATGGCCATGGCTGCTTTCCGCTGCTGAATGAAGGGTGCATTGAGGGCGGTATACGCCCGAAGGGCGGCGCATCATTCGGTGATCCTGCGGAGTGCAAGCGGAGTCCGGTGTCCGATGGAACAGGCATCCCAGGCTGCCGGTTGTTCCGTCTGCGCCGCTGCGTACCACCTCAGGGCAGAGGTCAGCATGCCCATCATCCAGTGGAGCGACGCATTTCGCACCGGTGACGCCGAGGTCGATGGACAGCACCAGACCCTGTTTCGTCTGTTCAATGATCTGCACGTCGCCGAGCGCGAGGAAAGCTCGCCGGAAACGGTGGGGCGCATTCTTGAAGCCTTCGCCGCCTACATCGATGAACACTTCGGCACCGAAGAGCGCCTGATGGCCGCTGTGTCCTACCCGGACATGGCCCGGCACCTGGCCCAGCACCGTCAGGTCGAGGGCCGCACCCGCGTGATGCTTACGGATTTCAAGGCCGGCCGTCCGGTACCTCTGCGCGAGATCTCTGCCTTCCTGGGGCAGTGGTTGACCGTGCACATCAATCAGTTCGACCGCGCTATGGTGGCGTTCGTGCAGGCGCATCGGGAATAAACAGCCGTCGCGAGGTCGCGGAGTTGGACAGCTGACCACACGCTAGCGCGGGACGACCGCTGGCGCGGGACGACTGTATGCAGTCAGTCTTATGATGTCAGACCCCGCGACCCCGCGACCCCGCGACCCCGCGACAGTTGTCTGCATGAAGGCGTTCCTTACGTTTCGCCCCCCACCGGAGCGTCCATGCCTCTCAACTGCGGTATCGTCGGCCTGCCCAATGTCGGCAAGAGCACCATCTTCAACGCCCTGACTCAGACCCAAGCGGCCCAGGCGGCGAATTACCCGTTCTGCACCATCGATCCCAACACCGGCATGGTGTCGGTGCCGGACCCGCGCCTGTACGTGCTGCAGGACATCGTGAAGACGCAGAAGGTCATTCCGACGCAGCTCGAGATCGTCGACATCGCGGGTCTGGTGAAGGGGGCCTCAAAAGGCGAGGGCAAGGGCAACGAGTTCCTTTCGGCGATCAAGAACGTGGATGCGGTCCTGCACGTGGTGCGCTGCTTCGACGACAGCGATGTCATTCATGTGGAAGGCGGCGTGGATCCCGTGCGCGACATCGACATCATCGACCTGGAGTTGATGCTGAAGGATCAGGCCACGGTGCAGTCGGCCTTCGACAAGTCCAAGAAGCGCGCCGTTCTCGACAAGGAGGCGGCGCTGCGCCTGCCGGTCTACGAGAAGATCCTCGCCGGCTTTGATGCCATGCGTCCGGCGCGCGCCTTGGAGCTTACCGAAGAGGAGTTGAAGCTGGTCGCCGACCTGCATCTGATCACGGCCAAGGCCATGCTGTTTGTCTGCAATATCAGCGACGCGGACATCAAGGCCGGCGGCAATGCCTACAGCCGCGCCGTGCATGCCCATGCCGGCAAGGTCGGAGCGCGCGCGATCACCATCAGTGGCAAGATCGAGTGCGAGCTGGTCGGCTTGCCCGCGGACGAACGCGCGCTGTTCATGGCCGATCTGGGCATCACCGAACCTGGCGTCGACACCCTGGTCAAAGCTGGCTACGAACTGCTCGGCCTGCAAACCTATTTCACCGCCGGTGAAAAAGAGGTCCGCGCTTGGCAGATCCAGAAGGGCTTCAAGGCCCCGCGTTGCGCCGGCGTTATCCATACTGATTTCGAGAAGGGCTTCATCCGCGCTGAGGTCTCCGCCTACGCCGACTTCGTGAAGCATCGTGGCGAAAAAGGCTGTCGGGACGCCGGACGTCTGCGCTCAGAGGGCAAAGAGTACGTGGTGCAGGATGGGGATGTGTGTCATTTCTTGTTTAACAGATGACGGCCGTCAGATGACCGCCGTCGCGAAGTCGCGGGGTCAGACAGCAGAAGATTGACAGCATACAGATTTGCCGCGCTAGCGTGTTGTCAGCTGTCCGACTACGCGACCCCGCGACCCCGCGACGGTTGTTGGCATCACCCCATCACTTCCCGCGTCAGCTCCTGCACCAGCGCCGCATAGGAGCGGTCGGTGGTGACGCGGCGTTCGGCTTCGCGGATGGAGTAGAGGGCGGTGCTGTGGTCGCGGCCGCCGACCATGCCGCCCAGGGCTTCCAGGCTGTGGGTGGTCAGGCGGCGTCCAAGCAGCAGGGCGAGCTGGCGGGCGCGGGTGACCTCGCGGTGGCGGCGCTTGCCGGCGATGTCGGCGGGGCGCAGGCCTAAGCGGATCGCGACGGCTTCCAGAATGCGGTCGAAGCTGGCCTCGTCGGCGCCGATGCCGGGGCGCTCGCCGTCGATCAGGCGCTGGGCCAGGCGCACGGCCTGATGCATGTCAGGCGCCAACGTGTCGACCAGGCGGACCATCTCGTCCGGGGCGAGGTGCTCACAGGCGGCACCGGCCAAACGGCGCACCAGCGCCAGGCGCGTTTCCAGATGCGGAGCGTCCAGGCCCACGACCAGGCCCCAGCCCAGGCGCGTGGCGAGGCGGTCCTCGATACCATCAAGCTTGCGCGGAGCGACCGGGCCGGTGAACACCAGTTGCTGACCGCGATCCAGACAGGCGTTGATCAGGTGGAACATCTCCTCTTGGGCCAGGGCGCGGCCGGCCAGGGCCTGGACATCGTCGACGGCGATCAGCGCAGCGCCTTCAAGACGACGGCGGATGGCGGTGTCGCCGCGTTCGGCCAGCTGCAGAGCTTCGGTAGCGACGAAACTGGCCCCGCTCCAGGTCATCACGGCCTGGTCGCCGGTGGCGCCGCGATAGGCGTGCGCGATGGCGGTGACCAGGTGCGTTTTGCCGCAGCCGGGTGGGCCATGCAGGTAGAGCGGATTATGTTCCAACCCCGGCGCCTCGACCACGCGACGGCAGGCGGCCAGGGCGAGTAGATTGCCGGGATCCTCCAGGAAGGAGGTGAAGCGTTGATCGCCGCCACTAGCCGCGCCCACGGCCTCGGCGCGGCAGACCACGGCCAGTTCCTGTCCGGCGGCCTGCAGGCGTTCGCGAGCTGGTCCGGCGGCGTGGGTGGCAAAGATGTTCGACCAGATCTCGTTCGGCAGCACGGCGATGAGCCGCCCAGGGGCCGATCGCCAGGTGATCGCCGGCGCCAGGACCTCCCAGATCTCGGCGGGGATGGTCTGCGCCAGATCCTTGTGCAGGGCTGCCGGCGTGGTCATGGGGAGAGTGCGGAGTACGGTGTGCGGTGTGCGAAATGGACAGCTCGCGTCGTGGCGGCGGCCCGACGCCTTCCCCATGGTGCCATCCGGGTCATTCCTTGAACGCGATGCGGTACAAGAAGGGCAGTTGGTCGCGCTCGGGGCGTAGGGTTTCGGGCGTCATGCTGACAATCAGGGGATAACGTGCCTTCAGGCCGTCGGCGAAATTGTGCAACACCACGTCAGTGCTGGCGGCGCCGCTGGTCCGGGCAAAGCCTTCGATCTCGGCTTCGGGGCCATTGGCCCCCAGCGCGACGCGGTAACGGGTCAGCACCACGGGGTTTCCAGCCTGCTCCTGGCTGATCGCGTTCAGCAGCTCTTGGGCCAGGCGTCCGGTGCGACGCTCCCGGTCGAGCCAGGCCACACGGGTGGCTGCCGTCTGGCGACTCTGCTCCAGGGCCGCGGCCTTGGCGGCGCTGGCTTCAGCCTTGGGCACCAGCTCGGCCAGCTGGTTGCGGGTGGCGTTGGTCGCCAGGCCGCGCACTTCTTGCAGGGCGATGGCCACCACCAGCAAGGCCGCCACCAACGCGACGGCCACCTTCAAGGCGCCTTCCGTGCGCCAGAATTGCGCCTGCCGTCGACGTTCGTCGGCCATGCCATCAAGCTCACAGATCTTGGTCTGGCTGACGCCAATGGCCACGGTCCATGGACTGGGCAGGGCCGCTTGGCGGTCGAGCTGGTCGTTGGGCAGATTGGACAGCACCCCGGCGAAGGGATTCAGCAGGCGCACGGGGAGGGAGCTACGTTCGGCCAGGACGGTGGTGAAGCCATGCACCTGGGCGCCAGCGCCGGCCAGCAGCACGGCCTGGGGCTCCAACTTGTCCACGCCCAGCTGGGCGCGGGCAAAGCGAAGATTGGCAGTGACCAGCAGGGCGATCTGGCCGGCCGCCTTCGCGACCAGCTCTTTCAGGTCGTCCGGGGCGCCGCGGCCCAGCTTGGCGATCAACTTGCGGGCATCGGGCTCGCCCACGCCGCGGCGCTCGGCGACCGCTTTCACCAAATCATCCAGGCCCGGGCTGACGCTGCGGGCGAACAGCAGCTCGCCGTCCTGGACAATGGCGAAATGGATCTGCTTGCCGCCCACGTCCAAGACCACCCAGGGGCCGGGGCCAGCGGCTTCCTGGGCGCGCATCACCTGGGCCAAGCCGATCGCCGGATGGGTCACTGAGGCGAGGCGAGCGCCATGGATC
Source organism: Planctomycetota bacterium (assembly GCA_038213315.1). Taxonomy (GTDB): domain Bacteria; phylum Planctomycetota; class UBA11346; order UBA11346; family UBA11346; genus JBBQTJ01. The sequence goes on along the minus strand of JBBQTJ010000031.1, from coordinate 9,240 downwards.
GCCAGGGCCTGGCGCAGGCGATCGATCAGGCGGGTCTTGGCCACCAAGGCTAGAATGCGGAAATCGCCGGCCAGGGGCTTGGCCAAGTGCCAGCTGACCGACACCGGACCATCCTGATCGGCGGCACTGGTCAGCTCGAAGTGCACCAGCCGGTCAAGGCGCTCTGGGGGGCAGGGGGGCTGCACCAGGGCCCGCAACATCAGATCGTCATGGGCCAGTACCACCCGGATGCGGCCCAGGCCAGCGGGCAGGGGCACGGCTGAAAGGGCCGCCACCGGGTCGGCACCGTCTGGCACTGGCCAGTGATCAAGGGCGGTGATGCGGCCGTCTTTGGTACGGCACAGCCGGATGGCGCCAGACGTCAGTTCAAGGGTGGTGGTCATGGCAGGCCTTGCAGCTTGAGAGGGGGGTCGCGCGAGCAATCGCCCGGGCGGGAGGGCAGGCGTATCGCCAGTTGCAGTCGGACCTGCCGTGCGCCATCATTCCCCGGTGACCAGGGTCCTGGTCCATCAATGGAGAGCTACGATGCAGGTCAGATGCTGGGGAGTGCGTGGATCTGTAGCTACGCCCATGACGTCGACACAGTTGCGCGCCAAGGCTCAGGCCCTGCTGGCCGAGGCCACGCCGGCCGATCTGGCCTCGCCGGCCGCTATCGAAGCATATCTGGAGCGCTCGTCCCATGCCTGGACCTACGGTGGCAACACCAGTTGCGTTGAGGTCACGATTGACGGCCAAGTCTTCATCCTGGATGCAGGAACCGGCTTGCGCAACCTGGGCCTGCAGCTCAAGGCGGACGGCCGGGACCGTACCGACGGCATCCATTTTTTCTTTTCCCATTTCCATTGGGACCACATCTGCGGTTTCCCGTACTTCGGGCCGATTTACATGCCCGGCCGGCAGATCGACGTGTGGTCGGGGCGCAGCGACAGCGAGCGTCTTTTGGCTTTGCAGATGGGCGACGCCCATTTCCCGGCGAAGTGGGGAAATCTGCCCAGCCACATCTCGTGCCATCAATTGCCCGAGGACGAACCGACCGAGGTCTCCGGCGCCCAGGTCCGCATCCTGCCGCTGATCCACCCCGACAAGGCTTATGGGTATCGCATCGACCACGGGGGCGCGGCGGTGTGCTATCTGACCGACACCGAAGTGTCCAAGAATCCCACCCGCTTGGCCGAAACCTACAGCCGCTTCGTGGCGGGAGCCGACTTGGTGATCGTCGATGCCATGTACGGTTTCCTTGATTACCACGACCACATCAATTTCGGCCACTCGACGATCTTCAATTTCATTGATTTCTTCAAGGATTCCGACATCGGAGAACTGGTGATATTCCACCACGATCCGATGGCCAGCGATCCCCAGGTCACGCGCCTGTGCACCGATGCCCGGCGTTATCGCGAGCTGCTGGCGCCCCAGGCCACGTGGGGCCTGAGTGCCGCACGGGAAGGTCAGACCTGGCAGTTGCCGCTGCTGCGGCAATAGGTTCGAGTTTCGAGTTTCGAGTGCTGGGGGGAGGGGAATATTGTTCCGCATGATGCAGGCCGCCTCATCAGCACCGCCGCTGTCTCCCTCGAAACTCGAAACTCGATTGGCAAGCCCTTTGCGTTCTACCTGGTATGCCAACTGACACGACGCTGCATCTGTCTGACGCTCTGCCCCTGACCTGCACCCGGGAAGGAACCTGCTGCCACGGCGCGATGATCCGCATAACGCCCTGGGAATTGGCGTTTTTGGCCGAAGGCGTGGGGATGACGCCGCGGCGTTTCCGCGATCGCCACACCGCTGACGGCGGGACCCTGCTGCGCACCGATGGTCCAGAAGACAACCGCGGCCGCCACGCCTGTTCACTGTACCGGGATGGCGTCGGCTGCACCCAGCACGCCAACCGGCCCCTGGCCTGCCGGCTGTTCCCCTTGGGCCGTCGCCGCAATGGCGGCATCCCTGAATATCACCATCCCGGTCGACGGGTCGGTTGTGTCGATCTCTGTCCCGATGTCACCGCTTTGCCCCAGCTGAGCGTGGCTGAATACCTGCGTGATCAGCAATTGGTCCGGGGCGAACAGGCCCATGACGCCTATGCGCAGATCCTGGCCGGATTGATTGCCACCGCCGGGCAGATGGCCAGTCGCAGCGCCCATCTGGTCGACCTGAACCGCGTCGACTCCGCCCTCGCGTCCCGCGCGGAACTGAGCGCCGAGGCGCGGGCCCGCGCCCTGCCGACCGCCTGGTTCGACCTGCTGACCGTCCCGGAACTGCCGGTACGTACCGGCGATCCCTTGGGCTTCACCGATGCTCATCGCCTGCGCCTGGCACAGGCCATCGCCACGGGCTTCGCCTTGGATGGCAGCCTGGGCGACGCGATCATCGTGGTCGCCACCCTGGCCCTGCATCTGGCCCCGCCCCTGGGCACCGACCCGGCCCTGGTGGTGCGGGCCTTCACCCTGGCCGCCCGGACACCAGCTCACGCCTAACCATCGACAGCGGCAGGGTAGCCTCTAGCGTGCGCGTCTCAGGGGATCCCTATGCGCACATTCGTAGCAGTGTTGATGATGGTTGTCACGGCGCAGGCTGTCGAGCCGCTTCCCGTTGCGCGGGCCGAACTGGTCATCGCCACGGTGGACCTCAATCAGGTACAGGAGAACGTCGGCTATGAGAACCTTCGCCTGCTGAGCGCCGATGCGACGGTGCGGGCCAAGCTCAAGGAATTGCGGACCCAACATGCAGCGATCACTGCCAAGACCATCGCCGCGACCAACCAAGATGAACTGAATGCCCTGTCGGAACAGAACTCCCTGGTGCAGCAGAAGGAGCAGGCCCTGGTCAATATGATCACCGACCAGAGCAATGGTGATCGGCAGATCCGGGCCTGGATACGCAAGAATTTTGCCACCAAGTATGACCTGATCCTCGATGCGCAGCAACGCGACCAGGCCTTCATTCTTAAAAACGGCAAAATGCTCGACATCACCGACGATGTTATCGCCGCCCTGACAGCGGAACTGCACGACTGATCCATCTACCCCCGGAGTTCTCATGCGTCATCTCCTCGTTGCCTCAATACTGTTTTCGGCCACCTCGCTGCTTGGTGCCGCAGAGAAGCCCGCGCCGCAGCCGACCCCGGCTCCCGCCCCGGTAGCGGGCCAACCGGCAGCGGAGCGGCCGAAGCTGACCATCGCCATCGTGAATATGGAGCAGGTCCAGCAGGAGATCGGCTACCAGAACCTGCGTCTGCTCTCCGCCGACAAGGACCTGCGTGCCAAGATGAAGGAATTGCGCGTCCGGGGTGAGGAACTGAAGGGCAAGATCGTTGCCGCCGAGGACGACGCGGCCATCAGCACCCTGACCCGCGAGGTGCAGTCCCTGAACACCAAGCGCGAAGCCTTGATGAGCCTGAGTCGGAACAACGACGACTACCGACAGGCCCTGGCGGCCTGGATCCGGACGACCTACGCCGACAAGTTCGACATCGTCGCCACCGGGCAGATCCAGCAAAACCAGCAGCAGATCCTGATGCTGCGCGCCCGCTATGAAGACATCACCGACCAGGTGGTGGCGGCGTTGCAGGCCGAACTGCTGTAGCCGCGACCGCCGCGACCACGGCGTCCAGCCCACGCACCACGCACGCGCAAGAGCGCGAGAGCATGCAGTTGGGTAGGCCGCCGTCCTCGCCGGGGCGGAAGTCAGTGCGCAGACCGATCACCGGTATGCTTCGGGCGCAGGCGAAGCCGCATTCCCATGATGTGCCGGAATCCGGATCGGCGCCATCAAGCACGGCCACCACCACGTCGCTGTCCTCAAGATTGGTGCGACAAGCGCGATACAGCGCGCCGAAATCACCTTCATGGGGCGCGCAGAATTCCTGCGGCACCGCCACCGTCCAGCTGGGCAGGCCGGCGCGCAGTCGGGCCGCCAACGCGATGTTGAAGGCGCGTTCAGCGGCGGTGAAGAGGGGCGCGGCAAGGTAGATCGTAGGCATGATGGCCGTAGCTGTGACCAGGTTCACTTCCGCCGCAATTGCTCCATCACCGCCTGGAATTCCTTGGGCAGGCGGCATTTCAGCACCAGGGCCTCTTTGGTGATGGGATGGTCGCAGCGGATCTCGCTGGCGTGCAGCAGATGGCGGTTGCTGTGCACCGGATCCATGCGGTCGCCGTACATGCGGTCACCGTAGATGGGGTGGCCCATTTCGCTGAAGTGAATGCGGATCTGGTGGTAGCGGCCGCTCTTCGGCTCGACGCGCACGAGGCTGCCATAGGTACCCAGGCGTTCTTCGACTTCCCAGGTGGTCTCCGCCGCGCGGGCGTCCAGGCCCTTACCGGATTCCCAGCGCTCGAAGCCTTTTCCGGCCTTCACTTTGATCAGGTAGCTTTTGTAGGTGCCGGTGACTCGCGGGTGGCCGCGGACGATGGCATGGTAGGTTTTTGCGATCTGGTGTTCGGCAAAAGCTTCTTCCAGTTTGCGCGCGGGCTTCTCGGATTTGGCGAACAGCACCAGGCCACTGGTATCCGCATCCAGGCGGTGCACCGGGATGGCCAAGGGCAGTTCCTGCTTGAGGATGTCGGTCAGACTCCAGCTTTTCACTTCATCAGTGCGCGTGACCGGCAGCCATGCCGGCTTGTCATAGGCCAGCATCCACTCGTCCTGAAAAATGACCCGCTTGGGATCGAAGAGGTGCTCGCGGTCGGTTTCGGGCAGGAAGACCTCGACCACGTCGCTGTGGCGCAGCTCGTAGGTGCCATACGTCTCGACCCGGCCATTCACGCGGCAGCAGCCAGAGTCCAGCAGCTGCTTGACCCCGCGGCCTGACAGATGCGTGTGCATCAGGAGGATGAACTTGTTGAGGCGCATGCCGGTCTCGGCGCGCACGATGCGCGCCCCCGGACCAGGGTGCCAGATCGCCGCCTTGGTCGGCGGACGACGGCCCTTGATCTTATGTTCGACCAAGCGCGCGCGCTGACCCGCAGCAGTGCCGGCCCCGCCTGGCGCGGGCGGTTTCGGGCGGCCGCGATGGGTCGGACCTCCGGTGGGAGGGGGTCGACGGCCAGGGCGAGAGCGGGAAGAGGGCATCTCCGCATTCAATCGCGAGGGCGCAGTGGAGCCAGTGGCGGGGCAGTCCGGGCCCGCTCCAGCTTTATAGTGGACGGGCAGTCGGTTGTCAGCTGTCGGCTGTTACCATACCCCATCAACCATACCCCATAACCCGCTCCCGCTCCTACCTCTCCAACCGCTCCAACAACACCTCCGGCGTCACCGCTACGGCATCGGCCGGGATCGGCAGGCGCAGGCGCTCGGCGGCCACGGCGTTCATCGGCTGGAAGCGGCGCAGGCTGACGCGCACCTCGCCGGGCTGGACGCCGGTGATGATGACCCGGCCACTGCGGCGCAGGCTGCCGACCAGCAGCGGCCGTTCGTAGCGCAGAACCAGGCCGGGAAGCCTTTTTTCGCTGGGTGAACCGTCTTCGGCCAGGGTTATGACACCCGCACCGGCCTGGAACCAGCCGGCGGTGGCGGCGGGCACCAAGGGGCCCGGCGGAAAGGGGCCGTCGCGCAGTTCCGAGACCAGACAGAGCAGTTCCCCGGCCAGATCGGGCGCCGCAGCGAGGGTGGTCTGCGCGGTCAGTCCGCTGCGCGGTGCATACATGGTCACGTTCTGACCATCCAGGCTGATCTCGCAGACCGGATGGTCCAGGCGGGTGGCGCTCAGGCGGGCCTTGGGTCCATCGATCCACACGGCGACGGCAAAGGTCAGGGCCTCGGTGTCGGGGGCGGCCACGCGCACCAGCAGATCTGCCTCAAGTCTAGCCACCGGCGCATAGCCGGAGGTCGGCGTGTCGGTGCGGTCGGCGCAGCCAGCGAGCAGCAGCGCGGCCAGCAGCACCAGCGCGATGAGCGGACGTTCAGGCCGGTTCGGCAATGAGGTCATAACCTGCCACCCCGGTGATGCGCACGTGGGCGCGTTCGCCGATCGTCAGGCCTTCACCGTGCACGATGGTGGCGCCGTCCACGTCATAGGCTTGGCCATAATGGCGAGTCTTGTACACGCCAAAGTCGTCCTGGCTGTCCACCAGCACGTCCACCTCACGGCCAATCCATTTTTTCAGGCGGGCGCGGTGCAGGCGCTTTTGCTGGGTCATGAAACGGTGGTGGCGGTCGGCGATGACCTCTTCCGGCACCTTCTTCGGCATCTTGGCGGCGGTGGTGCCGTCTTCATCGCTGTACTTGAAGCAGCCCACCGCGTCAAAGGGCTGACTTTTGGCGAACTCCATCAGCTCGGCGAAATCTTCGTCGCGTTCGCCGGGGAAGCCGACGATCACGCTGGTGCGGATGACCACGTCGGGCATGGCTGCGCGGATCGCCGCCAGGCGCGCCTCGATTAGGGGACGGGTAGTGCGTCGGCCCATCGCCGCCAGCATCCGGCTGGCGCCGTGCTGGATCGGCATGTCCACATAGCGCGCCACGTTTTTGGTGGTGGCCATGGCCTGGATCAGGTCGTCGGTGAAGTCATTGGGATAGCAGTAGTGGAGGCGGACCCACGCCTTGGGCGCCGCCGCCGCAACTGCCCGCACCAGGGCCGGCAGGCGCTTCTCGCCGTAGAGGTCCTGTCCCCAGTAATCGAGGTGCTGGCTGATCAGGTTGAGTTCGCGCACCTTGCGCTTGGCCAGGGTGGTCGCCTGCTCGACCAGCTCTTCCATGGGGCGCGAGCGGTGCTTGCCGCGGAAGAGGGGAATGGCGCAGAAATTACAGGTGTTGTCGCAGCCCTCGGCGATCTTCAGATACGAGAAATGCGGCGGGGTGAGCTGGCTGCGCTGGTCGTGGCGCAGGCGATGCTCGGGGGCGTCGGGGAAGTGCCGGCGCACCACCGCGGGGAAGCGATCGTAATCCTTGAAGGTGACCCACTGGTCGACCTCGGGCATGCCGGCCTGCAGCTCGCCCAGATAGCGTTCGGTTAGACAGCCGGCGACGAAGAGCTTAGCGCCCTCCTTGCGGCCGTCGGCGGCTTTCAGGATGTGCTCGATGCTCTCCTGCTTGGCCGACTCGATGAAGCCGCAGGTGTTGACCAGGACCAGGTCGGCCGCGGCCATGTCCCGAGTCAGGGTGAAATCGACCGAGCGCAGGGCCGTGACCAGATCTTCGCTGTCGGCAAGGTTCTTGGAGCAGCCGAGGGAGATGAGGGCAGCGTGACGCATTGGCGGCATTTGAGCGCGTGAAGCGAAAATGCTATGGAAGAGTCGACCACAGCCGTCGCGGCGTCGCGGCGTCGCGGAGTCGACAACAAATACACCCCGCAATCAGCACACTGTCGTCTGATTTTTGGCTGTCGACTCCGCGACCCCGCGACCTCGCGACGGCTGTCCTCCGGCTGTCTACTCCGCCCACCTTGCGCCCGCCGCCGGCATTCATCTACTGCCCGGCCGCGGAGCCACTGTGGTCACCAAGGATGTTCCAGGTCTGACGTTGCGTATGGCGACCCCGGATGATGCCGAGGTCCTTAATGGCATGATTGCGGCCTTCGCTGCCTACGAACGCCTACCGAATCAGTCAACGGTGGCTTCAGTGCGGGCCGAGCTCTCCCGCCCCGATCGCATTGTCGAAATGGTGCTGGCCCAGGTCGATGGCCGTCCCGCGGGCTTCGCGGTCTTTTTCCAGACCTACAGCACCTTTGCGGCCAAGCGCGGCCTGTACCTCGAAGACATCTTCGTCTGCGACGAGTTCCGCAATCGCGGGGTGGCCACGGCCGTGCTGCGCCACATCGCCAAGTTGGCGGTCGAGCGGGATCTGGGCCGCGTTGAATTCACCGTGTTGCTATGGAACACCGTGGCGATCGAGTTTTTCGAGACCCTGGGTGCAACCCCCACGACTGCCTGGGCGGGGTATCGGCTGTCGGGCGAATGGCTGCAAAAGCTCGCGCGGGAGGCGGTATGAACCGCCGCTTGGCTGCCCGAGCTCGACGCGGGTAGCGGACCTGTTCAGGTTCGTTGCCCTGTGCCTGCGCCGGCCCGCGCCGGCTGGCGTGGCGCGACGTCGCTCCTACAACCCTGCCTTCCGCATTTTCAGGACACCCCCCATGGCCCTCCGTTTGACTCCCAGCTCTTGCCTCACCAATGTCCGCTATGAGATCCGTGGCCCACTGGCGCGCCGTGCACTTGAACTGGAACGCGCCGGCCACGAGATCATCAAGCTCAATATCGGCAATCCTGGGGCCTTCGGCTTCCGCATGCCCGAGACCATGCGCGCGGCGATGATCGAGAACCTTGCCCAGGCCGATGCCTACAGCCACCAGAAGGGCATCTTTCCCGCCCGCGAAGCAGTGGTGATGAAGCTGCAAAGCCAGGGCGTGCGCGGCGTCAGTGTCGATGAGGTGTTCATGGGCAATGGGGTCAGCGAGCTGATCCTGATGGCTCTGCGCGCCTTGCTCAATGACGGCGACGAGGTGCTGGTGCCCAGCCCCGATTATCCGCTGTGGACCGCGGCGACTCACCTCAACGGCGGCAAAGCGGTGCATTACCCGTGTCCGCGCGACAGCGGCTTCCAGCCCGATCTCGACGCCTTGCGCGGCCTGATCACCAGCCGCACCCGCGCCCTGGTGATCATTTCGCCCAATAATCCCACGGGCGCGGTCTATCCCAGGGCGACCCTGGAAGCGATGGTGCAAATCGCGGAACAGCACGGCCTAGTGGTGCTATCCGATGAGATCTACGACCAGATCCTGTATGACGGCGCCCAGCACGTGCCGGTGGCGACCCTGGTGAAGAACACCCTCTGCGGCAGCTTCGGCGGCCTCAGCAAGGTCTACCGGGCCTGCGGCATGCGCGTGGGCTGGCTGTCGTTCAGCGGCGAGCTGGCGCACGCCAAAGACTACCTGATGGCTTTGGATACCCTCGCGTCCCTGCGGTTGTGCTCCAATGTGCCCGGCCAATGGGCGGTGCAGACCGCCTTGGGCGGCTACCAGTCGATCCTGGAGCTGACCAGTCCCGGCGGCCGCCTGTACCAGACCCGCCAGGCGATGCTGGCCGGGGTGCGCGCCTCGCGCTTCTTCGACGTGGTCGCGCCCCAGGGCGCGATGTACGCTTTCGTGCGCGTGAAGAGCGAAGCCCTGCCCGGCTTCGACGACCAGCGCTTCGCGCTGGACCTCTTGGAAAAACAGCACGTCCTGCTCGCTCCGGGGCGCAGCTTCAACGTGCCCTATCAGGACCATTTCCGCATCACCCTGCTGCCGGACGAGAAGACCATGGCAGAGGT
>JBBQTJ010000030.1:0-18738 GCA_038213315.1 Planctomycetota bacterium | reverse complement strand
GACGAAAACGGCGGAAAAAATGGTCAGCACGACAAGCGGTGCATGATGGAAGCCCGCCTTGAGGGGCGGCAGCCCACCGCGGTTACCTGCGAGGCGTCGACCCTCGACCAGGCTGTCGCTGGTGCAGCTGACAAGTTGAAGGGCTCTCTCACGAGCACGGTGGACCGGCTACGCGAGCATCGCTAGCGCCTTGCGATGATCTCCAAGAGGACCCCGATGGTGACGAAGATCACCACCGGGATATTTGGCAATCGTCGTCTGGCGGACAGCGAGCGCGTGGTCACTGGCAGCTCCCCGCATCGAGGGCGCGGCCCCGCTGCCGCTCGGGATGGCACGTCACTCTCTGCTGAATGCGGCGTCGTGGACGCAGGAATGTTGAAATGTAGCACGCCCTTATGGGCTCTGATCACGACCCTCTCAGCGAGTGGGCGAGGCTGACCCGTCGCGGCTTCCTGTTCGCGGCCACGATCGCAGCGCTGGCATGATGCACCGGCATGTGCACGACTCGGTCCGGGGCTGGGGCTCCTCCGTTTGCCGGGACCTTCAATGAGCTTGACGCTATCGGTGCCGGGGGATCGATCTGGTGCTGGAGGGCCGCCCACTGCAGATCAGTTGTGGCATTGCTAACCTTATCACCGTCAACGCGTCGGTGCCTGGCCTGGTGATCCGCATGACCGAGGGCAAGGACGCCGTGATTCGATTCCACAATCGGATGGGCGAATCGACCTCGATCCACTGGCACGGATCCGCCTTCCCTTCTTCATGGACGGCGTGCCGGGCATCAGCTTCGCCGGCATTCAGGCCGGCGAAACCTTCACCAATCGCTTCAACGTGCCTCAGAATGGGACTTGCTAGTATCACGGTCACGGTGGCATGCAGGAGCAACTGGGCCTGTATGGCCTACTGATCGTCACGTCGGCCGAACTCGATCCGGTTGCAGCCGACGTCGAGCGCACGGTCAAGTGGTCAAAGGGGACATGCGACCTTATAAAGGTGGCGTGTTACCTTTGTTTCATTCCTTTGTTCATTCCATTTTTCATTTCGCTTATGGTGATATGGCGACGTCGCTTCTTATCGGCAATATCCATCGAGATGAAGCATTTGATGGCGGCGATCCTGACCTCTTCAGGCATGCCGCGTTCAGTCAGGAGATCGTCGAGAGGGCTGCCGAGGCGGGGATTTGTCTTGGTTGGCTTGGTGTCTTTGATCATGGTTGGTCATCCCTTTTACAGTGAAATGCATGTCCCTCCTGGTGTGTCCTGATTCGGGCAGCGGATGTCTTCCGTTCCGGGTAGCGCTCGCTCTGCACGCATTATGCCATGCTACTCTTTGGCCGTCCGTTGCTATGGCTGGCCTGTGATATAGAGTCAGGATGTATCCCTATGCGACACTTGAAGAAATTATATTTTCGAATTGCGATAATGGCCATTGGATTAGCAATTTTCGGATTATGCGGCTGCGGCTTTCGTGCCGAGGGAGTGAAGGTAGTCGAAGTGTATAGAGACGAAGGGAGAATAAAATACATCGAAACAAGGTCTGGCTCAGAAGTCATAGCTAGGTACATTGAACAGCGGAATGAGCACGGCGAATTGACCGGAAGATTATTTCTCGACCAGTCGCTTAGCGTGATCTATTTCGATTCATTTCTAGATGACGGCAGCGTGATCAGATACAGGGAAAATGGCGAAGTTTGGCTTGTGATTAGGGAAAAGACAAGCAGAGAGACCATTGATTACAGCGTGCTTGCTGCGCAAGATAGGCTGAGATCACAGGAGGCGAGTCGGGTAATTGGGGATCTCATGAACACTGCAATAGCTGTAGCGCAGATGCTCTCATCTTGGTGAGGTTCCTGATGAATCTATCTGGTTAATCAGGGTTCCAAGCACCATGCTGCCTTCTTGCGGCTGAACCCCAGGAAGCTGGAAGTCGTCTCGGGCGCATAGGTGATCCACATCGAGAAGAGGAAGGGGCGCCGCGTTGAGACAGAGATATCCGAGGTGATTCATAGGTTTTATTTGGTAAAATAGTGAATTATTCCCAGCATTGTCCCTGTCGACAGGGGCCGACAGGGGCGATTCGGCTTCTGCCGCATATCGTGCCGTATGCACGGGGGATAAACTGCTATACCGCCAAATTGCACGACGGCGTTGTGTCCTTCGTCATGTAATCCAGGCCGGATCATATGCTTCATCTTGGCATCCTTGTTGCTCTTTGAGTGGGACGGCTGCCTGCCCCACCACCCTTGATCAATCCGGAAATGCCATGTCCAAAGCCATCGGCTACGCCACGAACCACTCGTTCACTTCATTGGCGAAAATCACGTTCGATCGGCCGGAGCCAGACCCATTGGACGTGCAGATTTCAATCCTGTTTTGCGGAGTCTGTCGTTCTGACCTGCATCAGGCGCGCAATGACTGGAAGAACACGATCTACCCATGCATGCCAGGGCATGAGATCGTCGGTCGTGTCACGGCTGTCGGGAAGCAGGTGCGCAAGCATGCAGTCGGCGACCTGGTCGGGGTCGGGTGCATGGTCGATTCCTGCGGCAGTTGTGCTTCCTGCCGCGCCCAACTTGAGCAGTACTGCGAGGGGCCGGTGGGCGCGACCTTGACCTATAACGGCCCCATGAAGGCGGATGGTACCAATACGTTCGGCGGCTATTCCTCTCACATCGTCGTCCCCGAGACCTTTGTGGTGAAGATCCCCGCCGGACTGGATCCGGTGGCGGTGGCGCCTCTGCTGTGCGCGGGGGTCACCACCTATTCGCCTTTGCGTCATTGGCGGGTCGGAAAGGGCCAGCGCGTGGGTGTGGTCGGCCTTGGCGGGTTGGGGCATATGGCGGTCAAGATCGCAACGGCGATGGGGGCGCGGGTTACCGTTTTCAGCACGTCGCCAGAGAAGGAGGCGGACGCGCGCCGCTTTGGCGCTGAGGACTTCATCCTTTCAACCGACGAGAAGGCGATGACGGCCGCCGAGTTGAGCCTTGATCTGATCCTGAGCACGGTGCCGGATTCCCACGACATCAATCCGTACATTATGGCATTGAAACGCGATGGGACCTTGGTGGTGGTCGGGACGTTGGCGCCTTTCGCGAAGCCGACCGACAACAGTCAGGTGGCCTTCCACCGTCGGAGCGTGGTCGGTTCGCTGATCGGTGGCATAGCCGAGACCCAGGAGGTCCTCGAATTCTGCGCCGTTCACGGCATCCAGGCCGAGGTGCAGGTCATCCCCATGTCCGATATAAACAATGCTTTCAAGCGCATAGCCCACGGTGAGGTCCGTTACCGTGAGGTCATCGATATCGCCGGTACCCTAAATCAAGAGTCTGACTGAACACTTGCCGCTGCGATTGGCAGGGATGGCAGTGGACGAGACTGCTGGTTGCACGATCAGGTCGAAAATCTTGCGTTTCAGCACACTCTCAGGGCCTGATTTCAGGAGGTGCCAAGCATGGCTCACGTTGTAGTGTGGCGATCTTTCGACTGGCACGTTCAGCGCTTCGTTTCAGCGTCGGCATCGCTCAAAAACTTCTTCCAACGGTGATGCAGGTCCGCGAAGCGGTTCCGCACACCTCGTCCTCTCTCAGTGTGGACGCTTCACTCCATTCATTCTTTGGAAATGGTTATGACCACCACGCTTGCCTATGACGCTAAGAAGCCGCACATATTTCTCGTCGAGGATAATCCAGGTGATGCAGAATTGGTGACCGAAGCCTTGCGCATTATAGACGCTGATATTGTTGTTGATTGGGCTGAGAATGGTGAAGAAGCGCAGCGCAAGTTACCTGCCATGGAAACGCAGGGACGCCTGCCAAATCTGATAATATTGAACTTCAATTTACCGAAAATGACTGGCCCGGATATTTTCAAATGGATGCATTCACGGCCGAATCTGGCAAAGATCCCAACGATCATGCTAACATCATCGGACCGCGACAGCGATCGGGCAGCATGCGTCGGTGTTGAGGACTATCTGATTAAGGGATCTAACTGGGCCGACATACTTGGAATCGCACGTCGCATTGTTGGCCTATTGAGCCAGTTCACGAAGAACGAGGGCCAGCCACCCATGTCTATACCGGTGGCGAACGGGGTAAATCGCTGAGTGAAATCGTTCAAATATGCTCGCCATGATTGCAATCACCATGGCGCACACCAGCAACCGCCAGCCAGGCATCTATCAGGTGTCGATATTTCCCTGCGCGCAAAGCAGGATAAATTGTCATTCGTTCGATTGAGAGGGGAGTAATGACGTTTGCAATTTGGTGTTTAGTCGGCGGCGGGATACTGGTGGTCATGGCCCTGGCCGCATCGGTCCTCCGGCGGCTACCACTGTCGGCCGCGATGATCTACATGGGCCTCGGGTACGCTCTCAGTTCGGCCGGGGCTGGCCTACTCGTGGTGGACCCAGTGACGGACGCCAAGTTTCTTGAACGCCTGACAGAAGTGGCGGTCATCGTCTCCTTGTTCACCGCCGGGCTGAAACTCCGAGTACCGCTGTCCGACCGGCTGTGGCGATTACCGATCCTCATGGCGACGGCCTCGATGGTGGTGAGCGTTGGGCTGGTAACGGCCGTCGGGGTGTTCGCCCTTGGGCTGCCGGTCGGGGCGGCGGTGCTGCTCGGGGCGATCCTCGCCCCCACCGACCCAGTGCTTGCGGCCGATGTGCAGGTGAAGGAGGTAGGGGACCGGGACAAGCTGCGGTTTTCCCTGACCGCCGAGGCCGGACTGAATGATGGGACGGCGTTCCCATTCGTCATGCTCGGCCTGGGCCTGCTCGGGCTGCATGACCTCGGGGCCGGTTGGTGGCGATGGGGGATGATCGACGTCGCCTGGGCGATCACCGCCGGACTGGGGATCGGGTTCGGCCTCGGCACCCTGGTGTCCCGGTTGGTGCTCTACTTGCGGAAGACGCATCAGGAGGCGGTCGGGCTAGACAACTTTCTGGCCCTCGGGGTGATCGCCCTGGCCTACGGGGTGGCCGTCCTGTTCGGGGCGTGGGGGTTCCTGGCGGTATTCGCCGCCGGATTGGCCCTCCGACATGAGGAGATGCGGCACACCGGGCACCGCCCGGCCGAGGACATCAAGGGGACGGACGGCACGGAGTCGAACGCGGTCCACTCTGAAAAGGCTCCGGCGTACATGACCGAGGCCATCCTCGGATTCAATGAGCAGGTCGAGAAGGTGCTGGAGGTAGCCGCCGTCGTGGTACTCGGGGCACTTCTCGCTTCGACCCATCCGACGTGGGCGGCGGTCGGGCTGGCGGCAGTCCTGTTTCTGGTCATCCGCCCGGTGTCGGTGTTCGCTGGGCTGGCCCCAGTGCGGGGGTGGGCCGTCCGCAGGTGGTTGGCCGGATGGTTCGGGGTCCGCGGGGTGGGCTCGCTGTACTACTTGGCCCACGCCACCGAGCTCGGGCTGCCGGACGGCCTGGCCCGAGCCCTGGCCGACTTGGTGGTGTGGACCATTGCCCTGTCGGTGGTTGTCCATGGGGTGTCGGTTACCCCCATCATGACGTGGTATGGCGATTGGGCGGAGCGACGAATAGGTCGGCGCGTCGCTGGCGGCTGAGCTGGACAAGGTCTTCCGGTTTTCAGCCGCCCAGACAGTATATGCACGCGTGATCCTCATCGGTCGGCTGATGATGCCTGTGGTACTACTGTTGTCGTCCTGCGCCCACCAAGCCCGGGTCGAGCGGGCGCCGTTCATGGCCGATGACCAGGGCCTGATTGTTACCTGGGATCCGGGGCAGGTGCAGACTTGGTACCAGCTGACGCCCGATGGCGACCACATGCCGGTAACCTCGGCGACGATGCAGGTGCTGATCCCCGAGAAGATGAACCTGAACGGTAACCACGTGGTGCAGGGTTTGGTGCTGTGGCTTGGCGTGGTCCTTGCTGCCGGAGTCACCTGCGCGGTGGTGGACACCACCTTGCACCAGTTCCGCGACAGCGAGGCGATCCTGGTGGTCGAGGACCCGCAGCAGCACGGCCGCTTCGCGCTGCGCAGCGGAGTGAACGTGGTGAACCTGCATCCCGATCTGCGGGCACGTGCGGCCTCGCAACACGGGCTACCGGCGGTATTCCTGCGCGTAGGCCGGTGGGCCGCGTCCGAGCCGGTGCGCCTGCATCTGTTTGAAGGTCAGCTCATCCCTACGGAGGCCCGCTCATGTTCCGCTGCGTCAGTGCCTTGATCCTGCTGGCCGGCTGCCTGCTGGGGTCAGGCTGTTTGTACGACGACGACACCACTGGTCAGGTGAAAAAAGCTGAAAATCACAGATATTACGTCAGCAACCTGACGGACGATGTGGTCATGGTCGCTTGGCGGCAAGAAATCGACGGCGGCACCGATCCGTATCGTATCGACCGCACCCTGCAGCTGACGTCGGGCGAGAAGGTACACCTGCGTGTGGCGTCAGCGGACAATGAACTGAAGGTCACCTACCGCGGCATCACCAAGACCTTCTCGCGGGATTTCAATGTCTGGAACAGCGAAGAAGACCTGGTGTTGCATGTCGGCCTGTTTGTCGGCGGCTCGGGCTGACCCCTTGGCTGCATCACCCATCCCACGAAAGTAGATCCATGGACAATCCCTATGCCGCGCCAGCCACCACGGACATCCAGAACGAGGCCGAGGCCGTCGGTCCGCTGCTCGCCAGCCGCGGGGCGCGGTTGGCGGCCGCGCTTTTGGACGCAGCCATGATCATGGCGGTGGTATTCCCGGTCGGATTTGCGACCGGACTGATCACCTTCGATCAGGAGAAGTCCGGCAAACAGGATCTGAGTCAGCAATTGTTGGGCTCTGCACTGGGCATCTGCGCTTATCTGCTCATCCACGGCTGGACGATCTGGACCCGGCAGCAGACCTTGGGCAAGCTCGCCCTGAAGATCAAGGTCGTGCGCCAGGATGGTTCACCACTGCCGCCGGGTGAATACCTGTTCAAACGCCTGGGGGTCATTTGGCTGATTAGCCTGATCCCCTTTGGTGGGCAGATCATCGGCCTGATCAATCCGCTGATGATCTTCCGCAAGAACCGTCACTGTTTGCATGACGACATCGCCAAATCGATGGTGATCAAGCTCTGATGGTTCAGTTGCGCTGCGCCCGCACGGCTTCCAGGTGACGGGTGCGCAGGGCCGCGTACCAGGGGTCAAGCGTCTCGCGGCGTTCGACGTCGACGAAGCGCAGGCCTTCGGCCAGGCTGGTGGTGCGCAGGCCGCGAGCATCCCACGCGGCGCTGTCGCAATAGCGGTCGTTGGCGGCGGTATTGGAAAAGATCAGCGGCGTGGCCCATTCTGCCGCACGGGCCTGGGCCAGGACGGGGATGATCGCGGCCTTGGTGCCGGGATCGGGGTCTGGTCCGGCCATGTGGGCGGCGACGGCAAAAAGGTCGGCGCCGGCGGCGGCCAGGTCGGCCCAGCAGGGGGCGAAGCGCAGATCGAAGCAGATCCCCAGGCCGATAGTCCAGCCATCGACGCAGATGGTCAGCGGCTGATCGCCAGCCGCGAAGTGGGCCTGGTCGGCAGGCGTCAGGCAGCGTTTGCGGTAGCGTTGCGGGGCGACGGCACCGCAGGCCAGCAGTTCGTTGGCCAGGCCCGTGCGCCAGCGTCCGCTGGTGCCCAGCAATAGGACCAGGCCAGCGCGCTCGGCAGCCAAAGCCAGGGCGTCCTCAGCATCGTGCAGGGCGCACCAGTCCACCCCGTGCAGATCGTCGCGCACCGCGCCTGGATAACCGCAGAGCACGCATTCAGGCGTCAGCAGCACGCGGGCGCCGCCTTGCGCGGCCTGGCCGATGGCGGCCAGGATCAACGCGGCATTGGCGTGCAGGTCGGCGCTGGCAGTGGTGGCGAGGATGGCGGTGCGCATGGGTGGGGCTCAGCGGGTGGCGCGGGTGGCGGCATCCGCGCGGCGGCGGGGCTGGGGATTCTTCAGCCGGGAGCGCAAGTCCGCCAGCGGCCAGGGTGGTGGCAGGGGGCCAGAGCCGAAGCGGGCAGACAGGTGGGCTGCGAGGCAGACGGACAGGTCCAGGCCGGTGCGTTGCGACAGGGTGTCGGCCGCCTGGCTGAGCGTGGTGGCTGGCGTGATGGGCAAGCCCGCCAGTCGGGCCAGGCGCAGCAGGTTCTCAGAACGCTGTTCAAGTTCTTCGCGCTGACGCGCCGCCGCCGGCCGCAAGCGTCGGCGCACCCACCAAAGCAGGGGGCCGCCCACCCCCACCAGCGCCACGCCCCAGGCGATGGTTCCGGCATGGCGGCTGAGCCAGCGCTGCGTCGCGGCGGTGGGGCTGTCATCGCCAGCCAGGGCGGCCAAGGTTTCGGGATCAAGGGCCTGCGTCGTGGCATCCGCGGTGTTCAGGTCCAGGCCGCGACGCACTTCCGCGATGGCGCTGCCTGGCGTGGGATCGGTGCGATGCCAGCGGCCGTCGCTGGCTGCGACCTCGACCCAGGCGTGGGCGTGTAGACCGCGGAAGGTGGCGCCCTGGTCGTCATATTCCTCGCTGGCATAGCCCACCACGCAGCGGGCCGGGTGGCCGGCCCGGCGCAGCAGCACGGCAGCCGAGGTGGCGAAGAACTGGCAGTGGCCGCGGCGATCGTCCTCGGCGCCGAACAAGAAGGTGCGCAGCGAACCGCCGAAACCTGGGGCCGCCGCGGGCAGACCGTCGATGCCATAGCGGCAACGCTGGGCCAGGGCGGTGGTAATTTCGGCCGCGGCGGCCTCACCATTGAGCTTGGCCCACAGGGGCAACTCGATCTCGCTCCAGGGGAAGATGGTCAGCTCCTCGGGCACCTCCAGGCAGCGCGTGCGGTCGGCGGGCAGGACCTCGGCGCCCACCTCGCTGCCGGGTGGATCAACCTTGTAGACGCGCTGCACGTCGCCCAGGCCGGCCACGTAGAGGTTGTCCTCGGTATCCGCCATCAAGCCGGACAGGCCCAGGCCGCCACCGCCATCCGGACGCAGGATCACATCGGCGCCGCCGGGCATGCGCAACAACATGGCGGGTTTGTCGCTGCGTAGGGGGCGCAGGGCGGGGAACAGCGCACCCGGCCCGACGTCCCACAGCACGTGGCTGCCCTGCACCGACAGCGTCGAGAGGGCGACCGCACGCAGATAGACCATGGGCGGCGCACCGCTCAGCGGGGCGGGCAGCCACAGGCGCGCGGCCACGGTGGGGTCGCGCGAGAGCTCCTGATCGCTGAGGTCCATGTTGGCTACCAGCCCCGTACCCGCCGCACCAGGCATGCGGACCTCCAGACCCTTGCTGCGGCGGGGCTGGCGCTCGGGACTAACGGCGCCACCGGGCAAGGCGCTTAACGGGCCGCTCGCCAGCAGGCCCAGCACCGCAGCGAGCAGCGCGGGCGCAACCGCCCACGGTAGCACGCCCAGGGCCCACCAGCGGTTGCGCCAGGAACGCCGCGCACCGATCACGCTAAGCAGCCAGGCATCTACCGCCAGGGCGGACAAGGCCAACGGCACCAAGGTCACAGCGGCCCGTCCCGCCAGTTCAGGCAGCCGCGCGGCGAGGAACAGCAGCTCGACGATGGCCAGGCTGAGCACCCAGCGCAGAAAGCCCGGCCGCGCCGGGACCAGCAGCCAGGCGGCCATACCGATGCCCACCAGCGCATGCAGCGCCTCGTTGCTGAGGGTCGAGCGCGAGGCCCAGGCGGCCAGACCAACGACCAGCAGCAGCGCCTCGGGTACGAACCAGCGTCGCCAGCCCGCCGGCAGGGCCTCGGCCACCATGCCCGCCAGCCACAGCGCCAGGACCAGCCCCGCTCCATCCGGATAGAACGCCGCCAGCCATGCCGCCACCACGGTCAGGAAGACCAGGTGCGACACCGATAGAGCGGGGATGGGGAAGGGGCGGGGCATGGGTTAAAAAATGGGGACCGCTGTCGCGGGGTCGGGAGTGTTCGCGTTCATCCTGGAAAATGCAGATGAACAGGAGGACCAGAGATGCCAGAGGTAGAGGCAGGGATTTATGGCTCGCGGGCAGACTCTCCAATGGGTGGTATTGTCGTCGTTGCCCAAACCTCTTCCCATTCTGGTCACTCTGGTGCTTAGTGTGAATCCCATCGCCGATCTTGGGATCATCGCTCTCTCCGCGACAACCGCACCACGCGTGGCAGGTCGGCCAGGGTCACCACCATGGCACGGCGGCGGTCGCCGATGACCGTGTCGTGATGGGCAAAGACCAGAGAGGGGATGTCGAGCGGGACGAATTCGCTGACCGCCCGGGTCGAGGTGGTGGCCAGGGCCAGGGCTTCCAGCAGCACGGCGCGCGGACCGCCGAGGCCCGGCGGCGCAAAGGCCCCGTGCACGGTCAGGTGCCAGCCCTCGCGGTCGAGGGCATCGATCACCGTGGCAGCGGCGCTGAGGATTTTTTCCAGGGCGCGGCGATCGCTGCCAGTGGCGGTGTCGACGACGATGGCCAGGCGACGACAGCCCACGGCATGGCGCTCGGCCACCAGCAGATGGCGGTGCCGGGCGCTGGCCCGCCAGTGCACGCAGCGCGGGCTGTCGCCGGGGCGGTAGGCGCGCAGGGCGGCCAATTCATCGTCACCGGCATCGTTGGTGGTGGTGTGGCTTTCAAGCCAACTACGCAGGCGGGTGCGCAGATCGGCGGTGACCTGGCCCAGGGCCGGCAGCACCACCACGTCGCTGCCCAGGCCCACGGCATGGGCCATCGACCAGACGCCGAAGGGTTGCTCGCTGCGCGCCACCAACGGCGGCAGGCGTATCAGCCCGCGGCGCGGAAAGCGCAGGATCCAGGCGGGTTTGACCGTGGCGACGGCCAGGGACTTCAGGCGCAACACCGGGTCGCGTTGGCCGGTGACCGGATTGAAGGCCTCCAGCACCAAGGGTGGTGCGCTGGCGGTGGCGCCCAGCCAAGCACCGACGGCGGCCTCTTCGCCGACATGGAAGGGACCAGTCAGGGTCCAGCCACCAGCGAGCCGGCGCAAGCGCAGTGGTCCGATCCAGGCCGCCGCCAGCAGCGCCGCCAGCAGCGCCGCTCCCAGGGTCGCCGGGAAAGGCGTGGGCAGCCACCACCGGGAACTGATCAGGGCCAAACCCATGAACAGCGCCAGTGCTCCCATTCCAGTCAGACGCAGAGCCCGGGGCGGCCGCAGGGCCGCGGCATCAAGCTCCTCGGGCGCACGCGCGCGGGGCATGGTTTAGACCGGCCGGGCCAGAAATGAGGGTCTATGCAGAAACCCTGTCGGTCGCGCGTTGCTCATCGCGGCACCGCCACACCTTCCATCACCTGATTCAACAGGGCTTCGATATTGGCGCCGGGCCGGGCCATGACGCGATGGGACAGGCAGGGTCCGACCAGGGCCTGGATGTCATCGGGGATGACGAAGTCCCGTCCGGCGAGCAGGGCGCGGGCCTGGGCGGCGCGTTGCAGGCCCAGGCCGGCCCGGGGACTGGCGCCTTGCAGCAGTCCCTTGGCGCTGCGCGTGGCGCGGATCATGTCCAGCAGGTAGCGGCGCAGGCTGCCCTCCAACCGCACCACTTGGGCCTGGGCGCGCAGGCGGCGCAGGGCGGCGGCGTCCAACACTGGATGCAGACTGTCCAGGTCGTGGCTGGCGCCGTCCCGTTCGTACAAGGTCAGTTCTTCGGCGGCCTCGGGATAGCCCAGGCGGAAGCTGAGCAGGAAGCGGTCGCGTTGGCTGTCGGGCAGGGGATAGGTGCCGACGTGGTCGAGGGGATTTTGCGTGGCCACGCAGAAGAAGGTTGGCGCCAGGGGCCGGGCCTCGCCGTCGACGGTGACCTGGGATTCACTCAGGGCTTCCAGCAGGGCGGCCTGGGTGCGCGGGGGCGTGCGGTTGAGCTCGTCCGCCAGCAGGACATCGGTAAACACCGGCCCGGGATGGAAGCGGAAGGAGCGTTCGCGTTCGTCATAGATGCTGACCCCGGTCACGTCGGCCGGCATCAGGTCGGGCGTGCACTGCAAGCGCTTGAAGGTGCCGCCGGTGGCCGCCGCCAGGGCCCGGGCCAAGGTCGTCTTGCCGACCCCAGGGATGTCCTCGACCAGGGCATGTCCGCGGGCGATGAAGCAGGTCAGCAGCAGGTCGATGGCCAGGGCATTTCCGCGATAGACGAGGCTGAGGGCGGAGCGGAGGGCGGTAATCTCGGGAGGGGTCGTCATGACCACGGCAGCCTAGGGTCTTGGGGGCAAGGGGGCTAGGGGCAGACAGCCACAGCGGGAAGGGTCCCGCGACCCCACCCACACACCGCCGAGGTCAACGGCAGGCCACTTTCAGGGTTCACCTTGCTTACGAATGCCGACGTGGATATAAACCGCGACGAGTCCATGGTTAAAGGAACATCGCCATGTCGGAAAGCACACGCGAAACCATCGCCAAGCGCACTCTCGCAGAGCGCATCGCCGAACGCATGGGGCTGGGCCAAGTCCAGACCCTTGCCGTAATCCAGGCCTTCCTGGATGAGGTGGTGACCGAGCTCGGCAAGGGAAACCGCCTGGAATTCCGCGATTTCGGAGTCTTTGAAACCGTGACACGCAAGGCGCGCACGGCCCTCAACCCCAAGACTTTGGAAAAGGTCCCGGTGAAGAGCCGGACGGTGGTGAAGTTTAAAGTCGGACGCCTGCTCAAAGATAAGGTCGAGAATCTCGGCCAGGCTCCTGATCCGGCGCCAGCGCCGGCCGCGCCCCAGGCTTAGGAGCGTGTCAGAGATAGACGACACGTCGCCTGGCTTGGGCTTTTCGGGCCTGATTTCGCCCGAAATGCTCGGCGTAGCGATGCTACGCCTCCGCTTTCGGGCAAAATCAGGCCTCGAAAGTCCACTGCGCCATGCTCGGTCGTCTATCTCCGACACGCTTTTAGCGGTGCGTCCGCTCCTCCTGGTCCTGCTACTGGCCCAGGGGCTGACGGCGGCAGAGCCCGAGGCCCTGCCCGAACCCATCCGTATCGCGGTGTCGGCCACCGGCGGCGTCCAGTACGTGCCCGGCGGCTGGAGCCGCCTGCGTGGTGGCGTGGACGTGCGCTACGAAGAGGTCGAGATCCGCGCCGACCATATCGAAATGCGGCAATCACCCGTGGGCGCGGGCACCGCCAATCTCATCGACGAGGTGCGGGTGCTGCCTGGACCGCAGGGGCCGGTGCCCGACCGGGTGGTCTTCGACAGCACCCGCTCGCAATTGCCGGCCTTGGGCCTGCGGGCCCGTTTGGTGCCGACCAAGATCCTTGGCCGGCGCCTGCCCTTGGCTGATCCCCTGGCCCCCAGCGCCACGGCCGCAGCGGGCGAGATCACCCCCATGCCGGCCAGCAGCGCCACCACCGTGCGCTGGCTGATCGAACTGCACGACCTGGGTGATTTTTCGAGTGCCATCCGCAACCAGGCCACCTGGATCGATCATACCGGGTGGGCCGACCGCCTGGACCTGATCCTGGTGGCCGACGTTGGACCCGATGGGCAGTTGGGCCCGCAGCGGCTTGAACGCATCGATATGATCGGCAAGCGCAGTGCCCCACTGCGGCGCGCCCGCCTGACGCGCCTGAAACAGGCCGTGCCCGAACGACTGGGCGCCCGCGAGGCCGACACCTTTGCCGAAAGCATGTGGTTCAGCATCAACCTGGCCGCCGACGGTTCGGTGCAGGGTCTGCAGACCGGCACTGACACCTTTGGCGATCTGCAGGGCTTGGCCCAGCCCCTGCTGCCCGGCGGACCAGCCCACCCGTGAACCTGCTGCGCTTCCTGCATGCTGAATGCGTCACCTGCGATCTCGATTTCGAGCCCAGCGAACCCCGCGAGGACGAGACCGAGGCCCAACTGGGCAAGCGCCGCGAAGCCGATAAAGAGCGTGTCCTGTTGTCGCTCTGCCAGCTGATGGAGGCGAGTGGTCAGGTGGCCAGCGTCAGCAAGTTGCACCGCGACCTGATCCATCGCGAGCGCAAGGCCACCACCGGCATCGGCTCGGGTCTGGCCCTGCCTCATGTGCGCACCATGCAGGCCCGCCACTTCATCATGGGCCTGGCTTTGTGGCGTGGCCCCGAGCCGCTGTGGTTCGACAGTCTCGATGGCGAAGGCGTGCGCGCGTTTTTCATCATGCTGTCGCCGCCCTACGAGGATCGGTTGTATCTGCAGGCCTACCGGGCTATCGGGACCTTGTTCAAAGATGAAGAGTTCTCTCCGCAATTGCAGGCCTGCGACCGGCCCAATGACGTGTTCAATCTGCTGCGCGGGATTTTGGACCGGTGAGCCCGGACACCGAGGGATCCGAACGTAGACATGCACCTGATGTGTCCTCCCGGTGATGACGGTTGATAGCGTTAGCGGGCCGCGCAGCGAGATTGAGTTCGCTCCAGGCGACGGGGTGGCCATCGGCGCCGGTGCGGGGATGGGCAATCGCCCAGCGGCGGGTGACGGTGTCGGCGGCCCACTCGGTGACGCGCTGGGGATCGGTGCGGACGACAAGGTGGAGGTGGTTGCTCATCACCGCGTAAGCGAGGACAACGACGGCGAAGGCGGCGGCGGCGGTGCGGATGGCGTCGCGGACCCAGTCGCGACGGTGCTCGGCCTCATTGCCGCAGAGAAAGGCGCGGCGAACGCAGCGGGAGATACAGTTGAAGCAGCCGGGGGCGCTGTCGTCGACCAAGTATTTACGGGCCACAGGCATGGTGGCACCGGAGAGGGTCGTAATGGACCCATGTCAAGGGGCGTCTGTTCCTTCGGGATCGGAAGGGGAGAAGAGAAGAAGCCTCAGATGCATGTCCACACATGTCTGTCCTTGGATCGTCGCTGCAGTTCGCAGCTCAACGGCGGCGTGGTGCAGGTCGACTGGTAGCGCTCCGGTTTTGCCGCCGTGCCCATTCCGCCGGTGCGCAGCCCAGGCTGCGGCGGAAGAGGTGATTGAAATGGCTCTGGCTGCCAAAGCCACAGGCCAAGGCAATATCGAGCATGCTCGGGCTCTCCTTCAACAGGCGGGCACGGGCTTCGGCCAAGCGGCGCTCCAGGAGTGCCGCGCCAATGCTGCGTCCGGTGGTGGCGCGGAAGGCCGCCAGCAGCCGGCTGCGGCCAAGGGGGCCCAGGGCGACCAGGTCGGCGATGCGCACCGGCAGCATGAAGTGGGCCTCAAGATGCGTGTTTACCGCCTGGATGTGGTGCTGTTCTCCGGCCTGGTCGTGGCGCGTTTCGGCGCTGGCCGCAGGTAGCCCTCGGCAGGCGGTCACCAGGGCCTCCATGGCCAGGGCGCGCGTGGCCCAACGGGCACCGGGCGCCGCGCTTTGGGCCTCGGCCACCGCCCGGATCAGCACGTTGCGCAGCTGGAGTCGGACCTTGAACGGGAGGGGCAGGCGCGTATCCCGACCACCGGCCGCAGCCAGTCGGCGTAGCAGGATCATTCCGCCATCGCGCAGGTCGTCCGGTGACAGGTCGCCTTCGCCCAGGGGCAGCACCAGGCAATTGAAGCGTTGTCCTGGCGCACAATAGGACAGATGAGGGAAGCCGGCGGGAAACAGGAAGACATCGAGACTGGTGCAGGGCAGTTCCTCGCGGCCCGCGAGCTGGCCCCCATCACCGTCCTCAACGACCAGAAGTTCGTGCTCGTGGGCATGGATGTGGCGGTGCCGGTGCGGGTTCGAGGTCTCGTCAATGATGATGCGGTACGGCGTCATGGGTGGACGATCCGACAAAAGATGGTGCATGGAACCACAAGACAGGCAGGATTGCCGCAGCAGAGTGCCACGCATGAGCACAACCACATTGAAGGCACTTCTGGTCGGCTGTGGCGGCATCGCCAAGTCCTGGCTGGAGCCCATCGCCCAACGTGATGATATCTCAGTGATGGGTTTGGTGGATCTGGACCTGACCAAAGCGGAGGAACTCCGGCGCATGTTTGCACAAAATGCTCAGGTGGGCACCGAGTTGACGGCGATGCTGCGGACGCTGCGTCCCGATGTGGTCATCGACTGCACCATCCCCGATGCTCATGCGGCGATCGCCTGCGAGGCCCTGGCCGCCGGCTGCCACGTGCTGTCTGAAAAGCCGTTGGCCGCCTCGCTAGCCGATGCGCGGCGGGTGGTGGCGGCGGCCGCAGCCGCCGGGCGCGTCCATGCGGTGATGCAGAATCGCCGCTTCCTGCCGGGCATACGTACCTTCCAGCGACTGCTCACCGATGGCTCCATCGGTCAGTTGCGAGAGCTCCATGCCGATTTCTTTATCGGCGTCCACTTCGGCGGCTTCCGGGATCAGATGGCGCACGTCCTGCTGCTGGACATGGCCATTCACACCATCGACCAGGCCCGCTTCCTGGTGGGTGCCGACCCGGTGGCGGTCAACGCCTTGGAATGGAACCCGGGCCAGTCCTGGTATCGCCAGGATGCATCGGCCCTGGTGTGCGTCGAGTTCGCCGACGGCCTGCGCTTCACCTATCGCGGGTCCTGGTGTGCCGAAGGCTGCCCCACCTCATGGGAGGCGTCTTGGCGCGCCATCGGTCAGCAGGGCAGCGCCCTCTGGGATGGCGGCGAGCGGATCCACGCCGAGCGCGTGACCAGCAGCGAGGGGTTCATCCATGCGGTGGCACCGATCGAGCCGCCGCCAGCACTGGCGATGCCGCTCCAGCAGCACGCCGGCTGTATCGACGACATGGTGCGGGCGATCTTCGCCGGCCGCGACCCCGAGACCGTCGGCCACGACAATCTCAAGAGCCTTGCCATCATCCACGCCGCCATCGCCAGCGCCCAGCACGGTGGCGCGCGCGTGGCCATCGACTCGCTGTAACGCCTACCGCCCTGACCGGAGATCCCATGCATTCCCTGTACGACATCCGCATCGGCACCCTGGTCGATGGCCGTGGCCCTGACGTGCCGGCACGCCTGCGGGCCCTGCTGCCGCTCGGCTTCGAGAGTTTCTCCATCACCTACTGGCAGGACCTGGGCGAGGTGGATCTGGCGCGGCAGGCCGAGGAGGTGCGCGGCGCCTTGGCGACCTCGACGGCGGTGATCAGTTCGCTGGCGGTGTTCGGCAATCCCCTGGAACGGGATGATCAGGCGGCCGCCACGCGCGCGGCCTGGGCAGCGGCCATCCGCCATGCCCACGACTTTGGCTGCGACGTGGTCGGCGGTTTCGCTGGCCGGCTGCGGGGCCTGCCGTTGCCGGACAGCATCCCCCGTTTCGTCGAGATCTTCGCGCCGTTAGCAGAGCTGGCGGCGAAGCACGGCGTGCGCCTGGCCTTCGAGAACTGCGCCATGGGCGGCACCTGGGCCAGTGGCGACTGGAACATCGCCCACAACCCCGACGCCTGGGAGCTGATGTTCGCGGCCTTGCCTGCCGCCCATGTCGGGTTGGAGTGGGAGCCCTGCCACCAGCTGGTGCAGCTGATCGATGCTTTCCCCCAGCTCGATGCCTGGCACCAGCGCATCTTCCATGTGCATGGCAAGGACGCGAGCATCGACCGTCATCGTCTGGCCCGGCACGGGTTCGCCGGCAAGCGCGAGTGGAGCTGGCACCGCACGCCTGGCTTCGGCGACAGCGACTGGACCGCGATCATCAGCCGCCTGCGCCAGGTGGACTGGAAAGGCTCGATCGACATTGAAGGCTGGCACGATCCGGTCTATCGCGACGAGCTGGAGATGAACGGTCAGGTGCAGGCCCTGCGCCATCTCCAGCAGTGCCGTGGCGGTATCGCCCCGGTGCTCGTGCCGAAAGGCTGAGCGTCAGGGTGCTTGGCCGCCGTTGCGCTCAGCCGTGAGTACTTGCATGCGCGGTGCGTCCGCGCCCAGGGTGACCGGCCAGCGGCGAACCAGGCCATCTGACCAACGCACGTTCAGCTGCGTCGCGGGCTCACGTACGGCCAGCGCCACGGTGGCGGGTCCGCTGGGCTCGCTGGGCTTAAGGGTGCCGGCTCGCTGGGCTTAAGGGTGCCAGGCACCCCATTGACGGAACCCCGCGTCCCGGCTACCCTTCCGCCGATGCGCCGTCCCAGTCGAGAGCAGTTTGATCCCGCCCGTCACCCCTGGCTGCACTGCAATGCAAGGCTTAAGGGTGCCAGGCACCCCATTGTGGCAGCGCCATCAACCAAAATATCAACAACTGGGTGAATCGATGAAAAGGGCTTGGGCTACGATCCTCACGGCTTTGGCGGGCACACTGCTGTTATGCTCTTGTGAACCCGCGAGAAATTCTAAGTGCGCTTCGCTATTAGTAACCTTGCCCACGGACAAGGGCTTCAGCGATTTCCTAGACAAACATCAACACGTTGCTCCACACTATGGGGAAAATAAAATTCGACAGGAGGGCAAGAACGACGACTTGAAGGATATCGGACGCGATAGAGCCCTTGATCAAGCCGAGACCGCATCCCTTACTTTCGTCCAGCCATATAGAATGCCCTTTAAAAAGTGGTATTATGTGAACGTGTCAGTCAGAACAAAAGACGGACTCCTCGTCAAGTATTCCGAATTGATAGAGCCAGACGAGTATAAATATTTCTGTACTTCAGAAAAGTTTGTCATTTCTGGTCGGCGAGTTTTCAAAACCATGTCGGTCGAGCCTGCCCGATAGTAATAGCGGGCTTAAGGGTGCGGCTTACGGCTTAAGGGTGCCAGGCACCCCATTGACGGAACCCCGCGTGCCGGCTAGTCTTCCGTCCATGCGCCGTCCCCGTCGAGAGCAGTTTGATCCCGCCCGTCACCCCTGGCTGCACTGCACGTCGCGGTGTGTGCGGAAGGCGTTTTTGTGCGGGGGGAAGGGCGGTCGCTACGATCATCGGCGGCAGTGGGTG
>JBBQTJ010000029.1:0-18883 GCA_038213315.1 Planctomycetota bacterium | reverse complement strand
GATGCGGAAGACCATCACCTTCAGATTGCCGTAATTGCCACCCTGGGTGTCGCGTTGCTCGAACATCAGCCGGGTGCCGTCGAAATTCCAACGAGGGTTTTCGCCGCGATCGAGTTCCAGCGAATCGACCCCGTCCCACGAGACCAGAAGCACTTTGCCATCGGTCGTCTGCACCGCCACCACCGGCTCGACCGGATTGGCATCGGCATTGCGCGCATTGCTGGCGATGACCCGCAGTTGGGCCCCAGGGCCGTCGATGGCGACCACCTCGGTGCCCGCCTGCCACCAGGGCTTGCCGGCCGGCGCCTCGGCCCGGACCCGGGTGGCGAGCAATCCGCCGCTGCGACGATCCCAGCGGGCCTCGGTGCAGGCCGGGTACTCATCCAGTTCACCGACCCGCCACCGTACCACCAGCAGGCCCAGCGGGGGATTGGCGGTCCACAGGTCGGGTTCCACCAGCGGAGTGGTCTGCCAGGCCAGGCCCTTGGCATCAGCACCCTCTTGCGGTTCAGGCCAGAAGCCCGGGCCAAGCTCTTCGACGCCGCCATCTTCGTCGGCGCGATACATGCGGTCCTGCAACTGGCCGAAGATCCAGCCCTGGCCTGACCGGGGCCGGAATCCCTTGGGACTCAGCTGCCGTCGGCTGGGCTGACCACCGGACTGCAAGGTGATCACCGTCAACCCATCGGCTGACGGTACCATCGTGCCATCGCTGCCCCTGAGCATGTGCTGCCGCGGACCAAAAACGAACTGGTAATGGTTGATCCAAGACGGCAGACCGGTGTCGCGCTTGTCCTCGGCGACGAAGTAGTCCTGCTTGCCCTTGCCTTCGGTCAGCACGGTGAAACCGCCGGCGGCCCTGGCCACGACCTGGTTCAACATCGGATTCCATCCGGCCTGGGCATCCTTGGTGGTGGTGGGCCACTGATAAGATCGATAAGCCACGAAATCCTGCGGCTTGGCGGTGGCCACCCGTTCAGCGCAACCGCTGGCAGCGAGCAGGACGAGGGCGGTCAAGGCGAGGCGTAGACTCATGGGGTGGCTTCAGGGGCTAATGTGATGGCAGCGACGGTGAGGATGGGGCTGCCATCGGCGGCGTTCAGACCCGCCAGGAGTCCCTGGGCATCAGCCGAGACGACGTACGCCATCCCAGCAACGGTGGCGGCGGTGCCAGTCCATGCGGCCGTCAGGGTCTCAGCGTGACGCGGACCGAACAGATCAACCACCGGGACGTCGACCTGGCCGGCAGCTTTCCAAGTCAGGGCCAGCAGCAGCGGGGCCACTTGCAGGTCCCAGGCCCGACCGGGGGTGACCACGCGGGCATCAGACTGGACCACCTCGGTCGCGCCAAGGTCCAGCTCGCGCTGCACCCGATAGGCTTTGCCTCCGCCATCAGGAACAGCCTGGGTCAGGGATTCCCGCCCATTCCACGCCACCACCCGGGCCTGGGCATCGAGAAGGATGAACGGGTGGTCGACCAGGGCAGCGCCGCCCATTTCACCAGCGGCCGGCGGCGTATAGACCAGTTGCAAGACCCGGTTCCCGCCGAACTGGCGGTCAGCGGGCAGCAGCTTGGCCCAAAAAGGCTGACCCTTGAGGGTGCCATGGAATTCGATGGCACCAGGGTGGATCAGCGCCGGTTCGCTGGCCCCCAGCACCGCAGTGAATAGGCAGGCAGACCAGAGGCGGCAGGTCATAGTGGGTCCTCAGTCAAACGGCGAACGGCGAGCCACCAGATCAGGCCGGCCACGATCAGGCCCAGCGCCAGATCATAACGTACCGAGCTGCCACCCGCCAAGGGATCCTGGATGAACGCAGTGCCCTCGGGATCGTTCGCCCGATAAAATACGCGTACCCCTTTGGCGGCCATCATGGTGCGGGTGATGGCATCGACCCGATCTGCCGGCACCACGGGCGCGGGAATGGCACGAAAACGCGCATCCACCAGCCGACTACCAAAGGTGCGCCGCCGGGGCGTGGCGGCCGTCACCGGGAATTCATAGATCGGCAACAGTCGCACCTGCCGACCCACCGGCTCGGGCAGGACCTCGACCATGCGTCCCTGGACTGTCTCATTGACCAAATGGATGCGCACCATCGGGATGATGAACAGGATGCCGACCAGCATGGTCAGGGCCGCCAGCCAGAGCTGGATGCGGCGCATTCAGCGCAACCCTGTACGTGGGGTGACGGTCATGGGCGGGATGGTCGTCATCACCATCGGGGATCAACCAGCTTCAGGCCGACCCTAGAAGCCTGTCGGAGATAGCCCGACAGGCTCCTGCTCGGACCTGACACCACACGCCGGCTCATCGGCGTTGCTCGAAAACCACCAGGTCATCGCCCAGCAGATAACGCACCGCCGGTGAATCCGCCGCCGCTTTCGTCCCCGCGTCATCCAGAATGTCGCCCCGTCGCAGGGCCCGATGCCAGCCCTCGCTGACCAGGACCACCGCACCGCTGGCCGTGGGGCGGGCATAGCGCAACACCCCTGCGCCGGGGGCCACATTCAGGCCCAGCGGCAATTTGGCATCGCGCATGAGTTGAAACAGATTGTCCGGCCAAGTCTGGTGCCGGTCCTGGTACTGATGCAGGGCCTCGGCGAACTGGCGCAGCCGGCGTTGGGTTTCGAGCCGCTGTACCAAGGGATTATCAAGCGCCTGATGCAGGCGCCGGGCGACCAGCAGCGCCCCACCCGCCAGAACGAACACCAGCAGCGCCGCCCACACCATGCCTCGGGTCACAGATCATCGCCCCAAGTCGGCACGGCCAGTCTCGTCATTCAAAGGGCAGCGCAGATCAGTGATTTCACGGGCGGTGATCTCGCCCAGGTCCAAGCGCAGGCGCAAACCCATGCCCACGCGCGATGGCGCGGACAAGTGCCCATGGTCCAGCAGGCATGAGCGGTGCACGCCACCCCACAGGTCGGTGGTGCCGCGATCGGCGCGCACCAGCTCAAGATTGCGCGTCCAGCCATGTTCCAGTAGACCGCCGCGCAGCCGGACCACCGCCCGCTGATCCATCACCACCTTACGCCAGTCGACCTCGATGGGGCGCTGGCATAGGAACCAGGTCAGCAGGCGCAGCGTCTGCTGGTCGTCCAAGCCACCCCAGTAGGCGTGCTCGTTGTCGATGACCTGGACCCACGGCGATCGCCGGCTTTCAGCCCATGGACGCAGGTGGGCACCCTGGGGCGGCTCGCCGGCGGTGCGGGGCACGGCCGCCAGCAGCAGGCTGCCGCTGACTAGGCCCTCGGTGCGGGCCGAACGCATGTCCTCAAGCAGATCGGAGATCGCGGCGTAGCTGATCGCGCCGGGCGGTTTGCCCGGTATCTGGGCCCCGGGTCCGGTGGTTTGCAGCCAACCATGGCGCAGACCCAGATCCCGGGCGAAGGCCAGGGCGGCGAAGGCACTCATATGCGACACCCCCAGCACCCGGGCACCGCTGAGGGCGTGGGCGTGGTAGCCAATCATGGTCATGGACCAGTTCAGCAGGGGCATCCCTGCAAGGTAGCCACGCCCGCACAAAGGGGCAAGAGGGCGGCCGACCTTGCCGCTGGCCGCTGCTGCCGGATGCCGGACGCTGCGGTCCGATGCACCTGTACCTGCACATCCCCTACTGCGCCCGCAAATGCCCCTACTGTGATTTCAATTCGGTGGCCGGCCGGGATGGCGAGATGTCGGCGTATGTCGAGGCCCTGCTGCTGGAAGTTTCGCGTCTGCCCCGGGGGCCCTATACGACCATCTTCATCGGCGGTGGCACCCCCACCAGCCTGCCCCCCCGCCTGATGGAGCGCTTCCTCGCCGGGGTCCGGGCGCATATCAGCCTGGCCGCGGACTATGAATGGACCTGCGAGGCCAATCCCGGCACCTCTGATGCCGAACGCTTCCGCCTGCTGGCCGACCATGGCGTCAACCGCCTGAGCCTGGGGATCCAGTCGACCCACGACCATCACCTGCGCTTTCTTGGCCGGGTGCACGATGCCGCCGAGGGCGAACGTGCCGTCGCCCTGGCCGTGGCGACCGTGCCCCGGGTCAACGCCGACCTGATCATGGGCCTGCCCGACCAGACCTCGGCCGAGTTCGCGCAGGATCTGGAGCTCTTCCGCCGTTTCGATCTCAGCCATGCCAGCGTCTACCATCTGGCCTACGAGACCGGCACCGAATTCTATGCCCGCAAGCAGCGCGGCGAATTGTCCGAGATCGACGCCGAGCGCTCCCGTCTGCTCTTCACCGACCTCAGCGCGCGCCTCGCCGAGCTCGGCATGTCGCCCTATGAAACCAGCAATTTCTCGCGCCCCGGTCAGGAGTGCCGGCACAACCTCGCCTATTGGACCATGCGCGACTATCAGGCTGCCGGCGCCGGCGCGGTCAGCACCGTCGCGGATGTTCGCCTGACGCGAGAAAAGCATTCTGGCAAATACATCGCCGCCATCACCAGCGGCGGCGATGCCACTTGGCGACGGGAAGAACTGACCGTCTTAGAGCGCCGCCGCGAGGCCTGGATGCTCGGCCTGCGTCTAAGCGTGGGCGTGGCCACCGCCGATCTCCTCGCCTTGGGCGACGAAGCGCAACGCTGGCGGCCACTCATCGCCCCCCTGGTCGCGGCCGGGGTACTTGCCGATGTCGGCACCCATCTGCGCCTGACGGCAGCGGGCCTGCCAGTGCAGGACGAGGTCACCGTTGCGCTGATGCCCTGAGCGATGTCTGTCGCTCAGGCATCGTTGGGCGCGAGCTTGCCGACCAAGGCCACTTCGGCGCACTGCACGGCATTCAACGCGGCGCCCTTCAGCAACTGATCGCCCACCACCCACAGGTCGAGGGTGTTGGGGTTGCTCTGATCAGCGCGGATGCGGCCGACATAGACGTTGTCCTTGCCGGAGACGTCATGGGGCATGGGCCAGCGGTTCTTCGCCCGGTCTTCCATGACCGTGACACCGGGGGCCGTGCGCAGCAGCTCATAGGCCTGGGCCACGGTGATGGGCTTGACGAACTCCACATTCAGCGCTTCCGAATGGCTGCGCAGGACGGGCACGCGCACGCAGGTCACGGTGATGCGCGGGCTGGTATCGCCCAGGATCTTGTGCGACTCCTTCAGCAGCTTGACCTCTTCCTCGCAATAGCCGATGTCATCGTTCCAGGGACTGTTGTGCGGGAACAGGTTGAAAGCGTACGGCAGCGGCAGAACCTTGGGCGTGAACGGCTTGCCTTCCAAATACGCGCGGGTGCCCTCTTCAAGCTCAACCATGGCCGCGTGGCCGGCGCCCGAGGCGGCCTGATAGGTCGCCGCCACCAGACGCTTGATGCCAAACGCGCGGTGCAAGGGCGCCAGCACGGTCAGGGCGATGATGGTCACGCAGTTGGGGTTGGCGATCACGCCCTTGCCGCCGTTCTTCTGCATGGCCTTGACCGCTTCAGCGGGATTGACCTCGGGCACCACCAAGGGCACGCCGTCTTCCATGCGGAAAGCGCTGCTGTTATCCACCATCAGCGCGCCAGCCTTGACGCAGGCTTCTCGGTACTGCTTGGACACCGACGAACCGGCAGAGAACAGCGCCAGATCGACGCCGTCAAAGCTGGCCGGGGTCAGTTCCTGCACGGTGTGTTCCACGCCCTTGAAGGTGAGCTTCGACCCGGCGCTGCGCTTGGAGGCCAGCAGGGTGAGCTTGTCGACGGGAAAATTCCGCCGTTCCAACACCTTCATGAACTCGACGCCGACGGCACCCGTGGCTCCGACGACGGCTACGTGGAAACCCATGACAAGCCTCATTGGCCCGTTGGGGGCCGGTGTGCTGCCCAGCACAGGCAGCGGTGTGCGCGGGATGCTGCTGAACTCCGTGGCAGGTAAAGGGCGGGTTGACACTCAGCCCCAGATCGGATTGTGTGATAATCGCAACCATCAGCGCAACGCATGAGCCATTCTCTAGACCTTGACCTCTTCCTCGCCCAGGCCCGCTTTAGCGGGATCCATCTGGGTGCGGCCTACTGTATGTCCTTGGCCCTACGGCAGGATCACCTGTACCTCGTCATCGAAGGTTCGATGACCCAGCATATCCCCGATGAATTCACCGATACCGTTGAAGCCGGCCTGACCCTCATGCCGTCCGCGCGCTTGGTGGTGGACCTGACCAAGACCACGCACATCAGTTCGGTGACCATCGCCTATCTGGTCAGTTACGTGAAGCATGCCCAGGGACGGGGCCAGAAGCAGGTGCCGCTGCTGCGCGCCAACGCCCGCATCGCCACCCTGGTCAAAATGGTGGGGCTGAACGATTTCTTTGTGCACTGCGCCAATGAGGCCGAGGTCGCCGCCGCCCTGAACAAGTAGAGCGGCGACGTTCGTCCTGACCGTCAACCAATCGGAGCCCGGCCGATGGTGCCGGACATGGCGTCCAGGTAGCCGGACGAGCGGGCCATCTCCAGGGCATTATTGGCGCGTACCAACCGACCACGCAGATCCAGACGCAAGGCCACTTCGGCATGGCTGGCACGGGCGATAAAGCCTTCGAGTGCAGCCACATGGCGGGTCCACAGGGCCACATCCACTGCCTGTTTACGTTCCAGGCGCGCGCGGTACCAGGTCGTACCGATCACCGCTTCGCGGGTAAACAAGCCGCGGAAGGTCGCATCCTCAGCACCTTTGCCCTGATGCGTACCGGTCGCCATGATGTCCAGTATGGCCACCAGCGGCGGGCAGGCCACCAGCGCCGCACCATCGTCCAGGTACTGCTGGGCGCAGCGCCGTTGGGTCTCGACGATGTTGTCGATGCCGTCGACGAAGATCGACAGGCTTTGACTCTCGGGCTTGAGCATCGCTTCGTCGAAGACCGCCGCGGGGTTATCGAAGACGCGCCCGAAGAACGAATGGACGAAGCGGTCGGTGATGCGATAGCCCAGGCGGCTGGCCAGCACGCGCCGACCCTCGAAGTCGAAATCCTTGAGCCGCTCAAGCGAGCCCTCGGCAATCAGCTTCTTGATGTCCCGCTGGGCGGGCGTGAGGCGGGCCCAGATTTCGGGGATGAGCAGGCTGATGTCATGGCCCACGTGCAGATTGGGACCGATGCAGGCGGCCGAGGTGGTGAAGCCATCGTAGCCGCACAGCACCATCGAAACCAACGCATTCTCAAGATCGGCCACCGCATCGATGGCATTGAAGGGACCTTTGGTCAAAGCGCCTTCGCTGCCCGCGCCGGTGGTCGACGGCGACTTGCCGGTCAGCGAACTGGCGAACTCCATGAAGAGTTCGGGCAGCTCCAGGTAATGGATTGGATTGTGGACCGCCAGCGGACACACGCCGGCCTTGGCATCGGGCGGGTTGTTGCGCCGTCCAGGCAGCACGGCATTGACCACGAACAGCACCGGCTGGTCCATGGGGACCCGACGGTGCAGGCGGGTGGCGACCTCGGCCAGCCAGGTACTGCGCGCGTCAACGCGATCCGGGCGCTCCTGCAGATAGCGCGGATTCTTCGAGGGCTTGCCGTCGACGATGCGCGGGTGGGCGCTGGAGACCACGAAGCTTCCCACTGGATCCACCGCTGCGGTGGCGATGAGCCGGCGCATGGGCTCGGTCCAGCGGTTGTAGCCGATGGGATCGTCAACCAGCGCGGCGGCATCGGCCGGGGTCAAGGGCTGGAAGTTGGAAATGAATACGCTGGGCGAGGTCTCGCCGGCGAGGTCGGCCTCAGCCTGCTTGTCCTGGCCGCGGTGGATGGCGTCGTCGGGCCGCTGGAAGAGCCGATTCTCGCAGTTCTGGGCCAGCTTCACACTGGGATTGCGCGCGGTCTCGTCCGCCAGATACGCCAGCTTGGCGGTGGGCACGACCACGCTCGCGGTGATATCGTCCTCCATCTGCACCTTGTCGGCCGGCACAAAATCCTGACGCAGCTTGTAGGTGCGCCAGCTGCCATCGTCATCGATGCCGACACGCAGATAACTGGCGGTGACCGGTCGGCCATCGACCTTCAGCTGATGGCCGGGTTCGCCGTTGACGATGTCGACGCTGAAGCGCTGCCGCCACTGCTCGCCCCACTCGGGCCGATAGAGCCGCTTCAGGCAGAAGAGCATGGTCAGGATGCGGCGCGGGATGGTCTTGAGCCAGATGTTGTAGGCGTCGGTGAATTCGGTGGTGGGGGTGAACAGCTTGATCACCGAGCCCAGGCTGCGCTCGGGGGCAAGGATGCTGCGCGTCGGACGCTTGAGGTAATCCGGCCGCAGGTCAGGCCGCAAACGTCCGCTGTAGTCCCTGATCAGCAGTTCGGCCACCTGATCCAGGTCGGCCTTGAGGTCGCCGACGAATTGCGGCCCATAGATGACTGCATCGGCGATCGATTTGGAGATCTCGCTTTTGCCGCCGCCGGACACGGTGCTGGGCTTGTGGCAGAAGACCGCTTCCGCGACCGTGCCGACCAGACGCCACGACGTGGCCCCGGGATGTTTTTCGAGCCTGACCTTATAGCCCGACGGCAGGATATAGGTGTGATTGGCCCGCAGGCTGATGCCCTGGTCACGACCATGGCGGTGCCAGACCACCCGCGCTGGCTGGACCGTGAAGGCGGCATCCTCGGGCACATAGATGATGGTGGGGAAGCGGCGATCGATGCCCCAGCCCTCGGGACGGGCCTCCATCAAGGAACCATAGGCGGCGACCACGCTGTCCCAGGTGGCGCCATTGCCATGGGCGCTTGCATCGCTGCGCCATTCCTCGCCCAGATCATAGCTGGGGAAGGCCAGGGCGCCGCCGGCGTGCTCCTCCTCGGCATTGCCGAAGAGGTTGGCCGCCAGGCTGATCTGGGTCTTCACTTCTTTCTTGCAGTAGCCGAAATAATTGTCGGCGATCAGCGTCACCATCACGCCTTCTGCCGTGCGGCAGGTGGCCTTGAAGGCCTGACCTTCGTTGTAGAGCTCGCTCTCCTGGGACCAGCACATGCCGTCCTTGACCTGCCGTGGGGTCGCGGCGCTGATATGGGGCAGCCCCAGATCCTTCTTGCGGCAAGAGACCAGATGCGGAGCCAGAATCAGGC
Source organism: Planctomycetota bacterium (assembly GCA_038213315.1). GTDB lineage: Bacteria > Planctomycetota > UBA11346 > UBA11346 > UBA11346 > JBBQTJ01. The sequence goes on along the minus strand of JBBQTJ010000029.1, from coordinate 9,864 downwards.
AGCCGCTATTGCCGGTCCAATGGTCGGTGTCCAAGGCCGCGTCGTTTTCAGGCAGATGGGGATTGCCGGCATTGCCGAAGATGGCCTCGACAAAGTCCAGGTTGGCGACCAACGACCCAGGAGCGAACATGCGCACCTCCATGGTGCGTTCTGCCGCAGCCAGGTGCGCATCATCGCTAGGTATCGCCGGGGACACCAGGGGGCGTATGAGCAGGCTGACGAAGCAACGGGCCGGCGACGGCCGCGTGGCAGTGTAGGGCAGGACCAGGTCATCCGCGGGCGGATTCACCGCGGCATGGAACAGCCGGGCGAAGGCGACCTTGGGGACTTCCTTCTTGTCGCCGGGCACCGGCAGGCCGCCGGCGCACACATGGAAGCTGCCGGCCGTGGTGCGGCGATCGCTTTTGGGATTATGCAGGACGCCCTGCTTGGTGCGGTACGAACTGAGCAAGGGGATGTGATGCTCGTTACGGTCCACCGGCAGGCTGAGCAAGCGGGCCAGGCCGGGCTTGTCGAGCATGAAGCTCTGGTCGGGGAGCCGGGGCGCTCCGCCAGCGGCCGCGGCGACATCGGCGAAATGGCGCTCAAGGTAATCCTGCAGGCGGCGATCCGGCGGGCACAGGTGCCCGGCCAACAGTCGTGACTTCTCGCGGTAGCTTTCCAGCAGCTCGTGGGCCAGCCCCAATGGCCCGGCGTCCAGCGACGCGTCCTCCCAGCCATTGGTGGCCAGCTTTAAATGGAGATACTGGGCGAGGGCAGCATCGTGGGCGAAAATGGTCATGGCGTGTTCCCGGGTAGGTACCCTGTGGAACACGCTAGGCATGCAACGGCCAAGCAGTGTGACAGCGAGCAGCACCCGGCTAAATCAATGCCAGCCATGTGCAGTGCGCATCATGGCTGCGACCAGACCTTGCTATGAGACGGGAAAGAGGCTTTCGACGAAGCCCAAACCAGTACCCGCCAGTCCGGCAGCAAACCACAGGGCCAGGGTGGCAAAGCCCAGGGCCAACAGCACCCGGCCCGCCCCGGCGCCATCCACACGCTCATCCCCTGGCAAGCGGACCAGGCCCAACACGTAGATGGCTATGAAACCCGCGCCAGCCGCCCAGGCCGCCAGCACCAGGGTCCGGTCGACCACGCCCCATTGCCACGCCAGGTCACTGATCACCAGGAATTTCAGCGCCGCCGCCAACTCGATCACGCCACCCACGACCTTCACTTCGTTCATCCAGCCCCCGGCCTTGGGCAAGCGCTTGAGCATCCCGGGGCTGAGGGCGAGGAAGAAGAAGGGCACCGCGATGGCCAAGGCATAGACCGTCATGCCCAGCACCGCCGTCCACCAGACGCCGGTGGCGACGGCCTGAGCCAGAACAGTGCCGGCAAAGGGTGCGGTGCAGGTGAACGCGGTGACGGCAAAGGTCAGCCCCATCACCAGCGCCCCCAGGTACCCCGCCCGACCCCCGCCCAGGGCGTTTTCCAGCCCGTTGGGCAGGCGCAGCAGGAAAAGACCCAGCAGACTCAGGCCAAAGACCACGAAAAGCAGGGCGATCAGCAGGTTGGTGATGGGATGCCCAGCCAGGCTGGACAGCGACGCGCCAAAAACCCCGGTGATCAGCACCCCCAGACCGACGAAGCAGGCGACGATGCCCAGCGCATAGAAGGTCGCCAAGGGCGCTAAGCGATGGCCAGCGGCAGCCTGCTTGGCAAAGAAATTCACGGTGAAGGGAATCATCGGATAGGTGCAAGGCATGAGCAGGGTGAATAGCCCCCCCAGCACTGCGAGCAGCAGAAACTGGCCCAAGCCGGCGCCCAGGCCCGCATCCGCACCGGCGCCGCCAGCAAGAAAGGCCAGGAAGCGATCCCGTGGCTCCGCTGCATCCGGCGCAAAGACCTCGCTCCAACGCGTCTCGGTGCCATCCGCGGCCAGCCGCACATACAGCGGGCGATTCTGGCTTTGGAAGCGCATTTGCTGCCAATCCGCCAGGACTTGGAACGGTGGATCGGTATTCACCTTCACCGCGGTCAGGCCGCCCAGGGCGCGGATCACGGCCGGCAGTCGGAAGACGGTTTTCTCCATCAATTGGCAGTTCACACAGGACGGACCGGTGAAATCCAGCAGTACCACGCGGCCGGCGGCACGCTCGGCAGCCAGCACTGATTCAACCTCGGCCACGGTGGCCACCGTCCGCCACGCGATGGGGTTGGGGGCCAGGCGTGCGTCCAATTCCTCACGCACGATGCGACGGACCACCTCGGCCTGACCCTTGGCCTGGCGATCAAGGAGTTGTCGCAACGCCCCCTCGTCCACGCCACGCTCAGCCGTTGACGCCGATTCCGCCAGCACACTGGGCACCGTCAGCGTCATTTCATAGCCCTGCACAGGCTGTTTGCAGAACTTGGCCGAGCAGGCCATGTAACTGATGGTGATCGCGGCCGGCACCTCTGCCCCATCGGCTCGCACCGGCAGCAGCACCGGCAAGCGCAGGGTCACGGGACCATTGGGATACACCGGCAGGTCATCCAGCAGGACCGTTTCGACATCGGCGGTCAGCGGTCCGCGGACCCGCAGCAGCGAATGGGCCGGCAGCTCGATCCGCGTGGCCACGCCCACCGTTCCTTCCAGATCCTTGCTGTATAGATGCAGCGGGTCCTTGCTGGTTGGATCCGGGGTGAAACGCCCCACCAGGGTGGCCATGCCATCGGCTGCGACTTCAAGGCGCACCACCACGCTGACCGAAGCGCGGGTCAGGGTGCCCTCGGCGCTGCTCAGGGGCGACAGCAGGATCATCAACAGGGCAAGAAGGCGCATGGTCATAGATACGCATGGTCGACAAGTCTGTGAGCGAGGAAAGGAGCTGGCCGGTCTTGCCTCCCCCCTCTGCCACCTACCATCCCGCCCTCTTCCCGAAGGACCCCATGAAGCGCACCCATACCTGCGGCGATCTACGCGCCAGCCACATCGACCAGACCGTGACCCTGTGCGGGTGGGTCGGCAACCGGCGCGACCACGGCGGCATCATCTTCATCGATTTGCGCGATCGTGATGGCCTGACCCAGATCACCTTCGACCCCGACCTGTGCGGCGCCACCGCCATGGAACAGGCCAACCGTATCCGCAGCGAATGGGTGCTGCAGATCACTGGCACGGTGAAGAGCCGCGGCGAGAAGACCAATGCCAATCTGGCCACCGGCGCCATCGAGGTCTTCGTCACCAGCCTAGAGATCCTGAACCAGGCCCAGACTCCGCCGTTTGAGATCGACGAGCACAGCAAGGTCGGCGAAGAGGCCCGCCTGGCCTACCGCTTTCTGGACCTGCGCCGGCCCATGATGCAGCACAACCTGATCACCCGTCACCGGGTCACCAAGGTGGTGCGGGACTATTTTGACCAGCAGCGCTTCATCGAGATCGAGACCCCCACCCTGTGCAAGTACACCCCCGGCGGTGCCCGCAACTTCCTGGTGCCGTCGCGCCTGCACAGCGGCATGTTCTATGCCTTGGCGGAGTCGCCCCAGCTGTTCAAACAATTGCTGATGGTGGCCGGCTATGACCGCTACCTGCAGATCGCCCGCTGCTACCGTGACGAGGACCTGCGCAACGACCGCCAGCCCGAGTTCACCCAGATCGATCTGGAAATGTCCTTCGTCGACATGGACGACGTCATGGCCGTGGGCGAAGGCATGGCCCGCGAGGTCTGGCGCAAGGTTTTGGGCGTCGAGCTGCCCGCGCCCTTCCGGCGCATGACCTGGGCCGAAGCCATGGGCACCTACGGCAGCGACAAGCCCGACCTGCGTTTCGGCATGCCCATCGTCGACCTGACCGACTGGGCGCCGACCAGCGGCTTCTCGGTCTTCCAGAAGGCGGTGGAGGCCAAAGGCGTGGTCCGCGCCCTGAACGCGAAGAACGCCAACGAGATCCTCTCGCGCCGTACCCTGGATACCCTCACCGAGTTCGCCAAGGGCCTGGGCGCAAAAGGCCTGGCCTGGATCAAGATCGGCGCCGACCCGTCCAAGGCCGAAGACTGGCAGGGACCTGCCGCCAAAAATATCACGGTCGAGGCTCGGATCGAACTCGGCCGCCGCCTGCAGGTCGGCCCCGGGGATGTGCTCTTCTTCGGCGCCGACACCGAAAAGGGCGTCTGCACCGTGCTGGGCGCGGTGCGCAACGAGCTGGGCCGCAATCTGCTCAAGCTCGCCAAGGGCGACGACTGGCAGTTTCTGTGGGTGCACAGCGCCCCCCTCTACGAGTGGAGCGACGAGGCCAACCAGTGGGTCGCCACCCACCACCCCTTCACGTCGCCGTATACCGAACATGTGGACCAGTTGGGCACCACCCCCGGCAAGGTGCTGTCCAAGAGCTATGACATGGTGCTCAACGGCAATGAAATCGGTGGCGGCTCGATCCGTATCCACGATGCCGCAACGCAAGGCAAGGTCTTCGCCGCCCTGGGCATCAGCCCCGAGGAAGCCCAGCAGAAGTTCGGCTTCCTGCTGCATGCCTTGTCCTATGGCGCACCGCCCCATGGCGGCATGGCCTTCGGCCTGGATCGGCTGATCATGCTGATCTGCCAGAGCGACTCGATCCGCGACGTCATCGCCTATCCCAAGACCCAGCGCGGCCGGGACGAGATGCTCGACTGCCCGACGCCGGTCAGCGAACGCCAGCTGAAGGAGCTGTCGCTGGTCACCCGGGTCTGAAGCAGCGTTTTGCGAATGAATCCCGCTGGGGCCGCGTCCGCTGGACGCGGCCCCAGTCCGTCCAGACTAACCCCACATGAACCCCGCCCTGCTCGATCTGCTGGAAGCCGTGACCGAAGCCCGGGTGGGCAATCCGCAGCTGCGTCCATCGGTGCTGTCGGCCCTGCGCTTGGCGACCGCCTGCAACCAGATCACCGCCGGCCGGCTGATGGTGCTCCACCCCGGTGGCGACATGCGCGAGGTCATCGCCCAGGGCGAGGCCTCCCTGGCTGAGGACCTGGACCGGCAGCTCTGCCAGCGGGTGCGGGAAACCCACCAGCCGATGAGCGACGGCACCGCCACCGCTTATCCCCTGGGCAAAGGCAAGCGGCTGCACGGCGTGCTCATCCTGGAAAGCCCGGCCTGCCCCGAAGTCGGCCCAATGCTGGCCGACCTCTTCTTGCAGTGGTGCGCCATCACCGAGTACATGCGGCTTGAGAAGGCCGAGCTGGTCGATGAAAACTTCCAGCTGCGCGAAGAGATCAAGACGCAGTTCAGCGAAAAGAATATCATCGGCGTGTCCGGCTCCTTCCGCCGGGTGCTTGAGCATTCGCATCGGGTCGCTGCCTCCAACGCCACCGTGCTGATCCATGGCGAGACCGGCACCGGCAAAGAACTGATCGCCCGCCTGATCCACGACCACAGCCCGCGCGCCAATGCGCCTTTCGTGCCGGTGAATTGCGGCGCGCTCTCCGAATCCCTGCTCGAAAGCGAGTTGTTCGGCCACGTGAAGGGTGCCTTCACCGGCGCCACCACTGACCGCAAGGGTCGCTTCGAAGCCGCCCACAGTGGCACCATTTTCCTGGATGAGATCGGCGAAGTGTCGCCCGCAATGCAGGTCCGCCTGCTGCGCGTCCTGCAAGAGATGGAGATCGAGCGCGTCGGCGACAACCGCACGCGCAAACTGGACGTGCGCGTGGTGGCCGCCACCAACCGCATCCTTGAGGACGAGGTGCGCAAAGGCACCTTCCGCGCCGACCTCTATTACCGCCTCAACGTCGTCTATCTGCACATCCCGCCCCTGCGCAGCCGCATCGAAGACATCCCGCACCTCGCCGAGCACTTCCTCAACGTCTATTGTCAGCGCAACATCAAGTACATCGAAGCGATGTCCCGTGAAGTGCTCGAGTCCCTCTGCAGCTACCCCTGGCCTGGCAATGTCCGCGAGTTGGAAAACTGCATCGAAAAAATGGTGGTGATGGCGGTCGGCAAGCAAATCACTCCCGACCTGCTGCCCATCCCGGTCGCCGCCTACGACCCACATCAAGAAACCGACAAAGGCCACGGCCTGGCCAGCTTCGAAGCGCGCCTCAAAAACTTCATGCAAGCCGAGACTCTGGGCTGCATCGAACGCGGCGGCAGCGACCTGCACCAGACCGTCCGCGACAAGTGGGAGCGCTACCTCTTCGAAGCCGTCCTGAACGCCACCAATCACAACAAATCCAAAGCCGCCACCGTCCTCGGCATCACCCGCAACACCCTCAGCGCGCGCCTGAAAGAGCTGATGGATGTGAAGCGGGAGTGGACGGTCGAGTAGTCCGACGGTGCTGGCTGGCACGTTCATCGCTCCGATGGACTCCGCAGTGACCTCTTCATCCTGACCGCCGGAGACGCACCCCTTGGCCGCCACTACCGACCTGCGGACCTGCCTGAAAGGCATCGACCGTCCCTTGGACTTCTGCGCCTCGGTGGTGGGCCCACCGATCCTTCCAGGATTGCGCCTCGAAGGCCTTGGCATGGTCGCGCTGCCTCTGGATTCAGCTCAGGCCCAGACCCTCGAATCCCTGGGTAGTCCGGCAGGCTATGGGCGCGGCCGCGACACCGTCATTGATCCCGCCGTCCGGCGCGTGATGCGCTTTCCACCCGAACGGGTCCAATGCGCGAACCCCGCCTGGGACGAGTGGCTGGCGCAGGTGGTAGAGCGACTGGCCACCTCCTTGGGTCTGGCAGGGCAGGGCATGACAGCGCGGCTGCACGAGCTGCTGCTCTATCGCGCCGGGGACTTCTTCCTGCCGCATCGTGACGGCGAGAAGGAACCCGGCATGGTCGCCACCCTCTCGCTCCAATTACCATCTTGTTTCCAGGGTGGAGCCATCGTGGTCCGTCACCAAGGATCCGAGGTCCGCTGGCGCGGCGACGATCCGGCCCAGGCCTTTGTTCTTCAGGCCCTGGCCTGGTATGCCGACTGCGAACATGAGATTCTGCCACTGGAACAGGGCCATCGCCTGGTCTTGATCTACAACCTCGTCCTGCCCGCCGGACGCCGGGTACCCCTGGCCCCAGATTTCGGCAGCGAGATCGCCATTTTAAAGACGGGGCTGGCCGCCTGGCGTGCCTCGCAATCGGCGACCACCGGCTTGCTCGTCATCCCGCTGCACCATGCCTACAGCGAGGACGGTCTGCGGCTGGATTGGCTCAAGGGCGCCGATCGGTCCCAGGCGGAGGCCCTCTTCGCTGCCGCCAGCGGCGCTGACTTGGAAGCGCATCTGGCTCTGGTCACCTACCGGGTGGTCGGCGAAGCGCAGTATCCGATCGACGACGAGGATGATCCTGAGAGCATGGACATGGGCGAGATCATCGGCGAAGAGTTGTCCGCCTCCGCCTGGATGGATGCGACCGGTACGCCCGTGCCCCTGGGCGACCTGCGGGTGACGCCGGACGATTTCCTTGATGGCTACGACACCCTTACCGACGAGGTGACCAAGCAGGAATTCGAAGGATTCACCGGCAACGCCGGTATGGAGTTGACCCGCTGGTACCATCGCGCGGCCGTAATCCTGTGGCATCCTGCGCGCACCGGCCCCCTGCTGGCCGCCGCGGGCGTGCTGCAAGCCATAGCGGCCCTTGAGCATCGCTTACGCCATCCTGTTCAACGCGGCGCGGCCGCCCCTGCTGATCTGGCGCGCGCCATCCTGGACCGCTGGATCCGCGACCGCCAGCCTGGCTACGGCGATCATCCGGCACCCGGTCGTATGGCCATGCTGCTGGCCGAGGTGGGCGATGTGGCCTTGGCAATCCAGTACCTGGGGCAGGTCCTGGCGGTCGACCCCGACGAGCAGCCTGCACCAGGGCTGGATGTTTTACTCGATCGTTGCGGTGCCCAGGCCCTGGCACCCGCCTTCGCGGCGCTGTGGACTGCCAGCACCGCGCGCAGCCTGGCACGGGATGCGACGCTCCTCGCCCGGATCGCCATCCGTCGGGACGCGGCGTGTCGCGACGCGGCCCTGGTCGGCGCCCAGGTGGTGGTGCGACTGGCCGTGGCCCATGCGACCGAGCCCCTGTCCCACGGTGTCGCCGTGCTCACCCACCTGGCCGAAGCACTGGTCGCGCTGCAGGCCGAGGACCTCCGTGACCGCCTCATCGCTGATCTCACCGCAGAGCGGGCTGACCCGGCTATCGTCCAGGCCGAGGCGATGCTCGCCGTGCGCCACCACGACCGGTCCCAAACCGCGTGGTTCCGTCCCTGGGCCGACCGGGTCTTGGCCATGCTGGATCGCCAGATCTCAGCCGCGCCGCAGCCACCCGCCAACCACGCCCGCCCGGGCCTGACCGTCAGCGATTGCGCAGATTGCCAAATACTGGACGCCTTCCTGCTCGATCCACACCGACCCAGCGAGCGCTTCCCACTGCGCGAATCCCGCCGGCAACATCTGCTTGATGTCATCCAGCAGCAGTCCTGCGATTTGGCCACCGACATCGAGCGGCGCGGCAGCCCCCACACCCTGGTGTGCACGAAAACGACAGCCTCTTTCAAACGCGCCCTCGCCCGCCACCAGCACGCGGTGGCCCAACGTGATAAGCTGGCCGACAACAAGAGGTGAACTACACCTAGTTGCCCAAGGACCTGAATTCAGTACCGTATTCAGCACCAGAGGTGAACCATGGTCGTCAAAGCCCAGTCCGTCAGCTACGTCAAGGCGCATCTGGCTCAGGTTATTGATGACGTTCGTAGCGGCGGCGGCCCGATGATCGTCACCCAGAATGGCTCGACGGCGGCCATCATCCAGGATCCTGAATCCTACGAGCGCACCCAGCAGGCCTTGGCCATGCTCAAGCTGGTGGCGATGGCTGAGGAAGACCACCGTCATGGCCGCGTCCACTCGCACGACGAGGTCTTCGGCGCAGCCCGGAAGCGGCTGGCAGCCCGACGGAAGGCGATGGCGTGAAGCGCAGGACGGTGGTCTACAGCGACAGCGCCAAGGACGACATTCTCGGGCTCGTGGACTACATTGCCCTCGATAGCGTCATTAACGTAGACAAGATCTTGGCTCGGTTGGAAAAGCGCATCCGGGCCCTGGATCTACTGTCAGAGCGGAGTCGCATCGTCCCCGAACTGCAGTGGCACGGAATGATCTCGGTGCGCGAGATCTGCGAAAAGCCCTGGCGAATCCTGTACCAGATCAAGGGTATCGACGTCCTAGTGGTGGCCATCTACGACAGCCGCCGGCACCTGAACGACATCCTGATGGAGCGGTTTCTGCGGCATTATTGAGAATTCCTATCCAGATTGACAAGCCTGTTGTTGGTGGCACGGGCGGCCCGCCCGTATTTATGCAGCCAAGTCCCTCGCGGCCGAACGCGGCACCAGTGTCTCAGCCATGTTCGAACGCTTTGTTGCCTTGGTCGCAGTCCAGGTCGCGCCCCTGACACGCCGCGTGAGCGGCATTGTCAAGCTGTCCAAGGACACCAATGTCCTGCTCGACGTGCTCAAGATCGACGCTATCGCTGCGTTCGCCAGTCAAACGCAGATCACCGCCCTGGTCGCCGCGCAACGTGCCGGTGGTCCAGTTGAACACCTCAAACTTGTCACCTGGAAGGGCTACGACGTGAGCGAAACCACCAAACTTTTTGCTTTAGTCACCAACGAGGCAGACAACGGCTACGCTCGCGACTGCCGGCGCACCGAACAGTTCGTCGCCGCCTGGAGCGCCACGCCCTGGGCGCCGCTGGTCGAGTGGATCACAGAAGCCCGCACCACGCCAGTGCTGTTTCTGACTTCCGGAAACTCTGGCCGCTAAAATTCCGGAAATTCTGGCCGGTGCCCGCCCTGCGGGTCCATTGGGATCCTGCCTGTAGGGTGGTCACACCACCCCAGGGCCCCGAAAGTGATCAACTCCATGACTCGTCTTG
>JBBQTJ010000028.1:0-18891 GCA_038213315.1 Planctomycetota bacterium | reverse complement strand
AGGTCGGCCTATTGGGTCGCCTTTGCCGCGCCATCAGCGCCCAAGGCTGCGATATCGGCTATACCTGCATCAACACCATGGGCGACGTCGCCGTCGACGTGTTCTATGTCAGTCGCGGTGGCCAGAAGCTGGCCGACGACGACGCCGCGGTCTTGCGTGCGAGGTTGGTGAAGGTGCTGGAGTTGTAGGGCGGGAGGGGGCCCGCCGGGGTATGGGTGATGGGGTATGGGCTGTGGCTCGCAGGGTCGTTGCCGTACCTCGCCCTTCCTGCGGGCGACGGGCATCCACTGATTTGGAAATAAAGACGATCACCGGCGTCTCGCCGGCTCGGGGGGTTAGAAGAGCCACAAGGTGCCAGGCAGCCTATTGCTACTGGCGCGCTGCGTCCGTCGACCGTGGTTGTTGGCATGCGTGGGCGTGCGTTTGTGGTTGAGCTAGCGCTGCGCGGCTACGCTGTCCCCATACCACTCAACCGGTGACCCACGCTCGACCTCAAATAAATCGAGCGGCCACCCACGACAGGGTCTTCGCCAGCTCCACATCCTTGCTGGTTATGCTATTGCCCGCGTCGTGGGTGCAGCAGCGGACACGTACCCGGTCATAGACGTTGGTCCACTCGGGGTGGTGGTCCAGGCGATCGATCTCAAGGGCCGCATCGGCCATGAAGGCCATCGCCTGGACGAAGGTCGCAAAGCGCCATTCGCAGGTCAGGGCGTCGTCTACGGCCGTCCAGCCGGGCAGTTGGCTGAGGGCGGCCTGGACTTGGATGGGGCTCACGGGGTGGTAACGAGCCAGTCGCGCAGGCGCTGACGCAGATCGTCGGGCACCGTGTCGTCCTGGCTGAAGTAGCTTACGAACGAGCGCAGGTTGCCGCCATACAGGTGGTCGCGCAGCTGCTTGACCATGGCCCGCTTGTAGGTGTCTTCGTCGACCAGCGGGGCGAAGCGGTGGGCGCGACCGCTGGCGGTCTGGCTCAGGAAGCGGCGCCGGGCGAGATTGCGCATCACTGTCAGGATGGTGGTGTAAGCCAGGGGCTTGGCGCCCGGCTCGGCATTCAGGACATCATGCACCTGATGAACCGTGCTGGCTCCATGCTTCCATAGAAAATGCATCACGCGCACTTGGATAGGACCGATGGCTTCCATGAAACATGCTCCTCGCTGGCCCACAGTCTTAGCGTGGTGGTTGCGGACCGCGAGGGCGGGACCAGGAGGTTTCAAACGGGGAAAGCGTTGCTCGACAGGCAGAGAGCCGGTGAAGAGCCCCTGATGGGACCTGATTACGGGTCGGAACACCAGGGCAGCCCGCTGTGGCGGGCTGCTTTTTCCGTGCTGAGTGCAACACGGCGCTCCCTGCTCTCCGGCTCTGAAAACGCGAGGGCATGCGTCAGCGCAGACGGACCAAGCGGCCACGCCATTGTACATCCTGGTCGCCGATCGCGTCCAGCCAGCGCACGGCATCCTGGGGATAGCCGGCGGTGGGCGCCAGGCCTGGTACCTGCTGGCACCACCAGCGGTTGAACAGGATCATATGTAGTTCCCTGGCATACTTCGCCAAGCAACTTGCCACGGCGGTCAGCGGCGAGACGGTTTCGCCACCGACACAGAATTGCACGAGATGGTCACCGCAGAGATAGCGGCCCACGGTGGTGTCTTCGCGCTCGGTCTTGATCGTGTCGCTTGGCCACAGGGTGGTCAGCAGATCGCGATAAAAGGCCCGTCCACCCAGCCGGTCGACGGTGGTGGTCTGAGCGCCCAGGGGGTGCAGGCGGGCCAGCAGGTCGGCCACCAGTTCCCACTCCAGGTCGGATTTATTGAGGCCGCGGGTGATGGTGGCATTGAAGGCGGCAGGGTGCACCAGATGTCCGCCAAGCAATCGTGGCCGGGCGGGCAGGGTCCAGGCGCAGGGGGTCGCGGCGACGGGCAGTGGCAGGCTGGCGGCGGCGCTCACCCAGGGCAGATCGCTGCGCTGACTGTCTTCGCCCAGGCAGGCGAACATCTCGGCCGCCGTGCTGATCTGCTGGCTGCTCCACCAGCGGGCGGCTGGCAGGGCCACGGCCTCAAGGGGCTTCAGAGTGCCTGGCTTGTGGATGCGTTTGCTGTCCTTGACCCCGTAGGCTGCCAGCTCGGCAAAGAGGGCTGCCTGGTCATCAGTCTCGGCGGCCACCGCCACCACCGCCAAGGGTCCCAGGGTCGGGCCGTAGCCGGCCTCGTCGATTCCGCTGATCAGCATGGCCGGGATGCTGCTGGCTAGCGGGCGTCTGTCGACAGCCGCGCAGCGCTTGTAGGGTGTCCGGGGTGCGCCATTTCGTGTTTGCTGTCATTGCCCTGATGCTGGCTGGCGTCCAATACGCCTGGCTATCGACGTGGCCATGGGCCCCGGATCTGGTGCTGGCGCTGGCGGCCTGGGGCATGGTGGATGGGGTCGACAAGGGCGTACCAGTGCGCGCCTTCCTGGCGGGAGCCATTGCCGATGTGGTTGATCCGGGCAGCGAGTCCTTCCACCTGGTGACCTTCCTGGCCTTGGCGGCGCTCTACCTGCCCATCCGCAGCTTCATGTTCCGCGGGCGTTTTGCGGGCTGGGCCCTGTGGGGGTTTGTCGCGGCCATGCTGGTGGGTCTGGCGGATCGGGCGCTGGCTGGATCCGGTGAAACCACCCTGGGCACCTTGCTGCTGCAAGCCCTGCTGACGGCGCTGGTGGCGGGCGGTATCGGTTGGTTGATGCGTGGCCTGCCCGAGGCGCTGCGGCCGGTGGCCAAGGCCGGAGCTTAGGAGTTCAACCCCGACGGTCGTCCGGGATGGCGACGCCGACCTGGGTTAACACCTCGGTGGCGTAGCTGCCCGACGGCAGGCCGAAGGCCACCCAGGTGACCGCGTCCACCACCGTCACCGTGGGTGCGACGCGAAAGGGGACCACCAGCTGGCGGCGATCGCCGGGGCTTTCGAGCGGGGCCTTGGCGGCAAACCAGCTCCAGTCGACGCCGGTGCCTGCGGCCCAGGCCTGCTCTTCGGCAACCACGGTGGCGCTGGGTTGGAACTTGGTGGTGCCCGGCAGGGGGCCGGTGGCGAATAGTTCCAAGATTCCGGCGGCGACGCGGCGGTTGACGTCGTCGACATCGACCTCGGCGACCACGAAGGGCGCTCCCTTGGGCGTGCAGGCGATGTCGCCTGCACGCAGGGCATGGGTCAGGCCGCTAGAGGCCCGGGCTTCGGCCACGGCGTTGAAAACGGCAGATTGCGCGGCACTGGCCCACAGCTTGACCAGCTGGTCGCTTTGCCGCAGGGCCCGTGCGGCGGTGCCGCCGCTGCGCAGCTGGCCCAGCAGGCGGCCTTCCGGACCGGCGCGAAAGCCGGTCGGCAGGGGGTCTCCCCAGGTCCAGACTCCGGCGGGATCCAGGGCGATGGCGATGGCGGCTTCAGGCTTACCGGCACCGTAGGCACAAGCGGCCCGCAGGGTCGCGCCCGCCACGCCGAAGCGTTGGCTGCCGAAGCGGTTGGCGATCCCGGTGCGACCAAGATCGTTCAGGCGGGCCTGCAAAGCTGCTGGATCAGCGATGTTCGTAAGTCCCAGCCGGAAGCTGTTGCCGGCCAGGTGGCCCAGGCGCAATTTGTTGCGATGGCGTGAAATCGCGAGGACCTGCACCCGGCCCTTGCCGCCATCCAGGCCTGCCAGCTGCTCTTCCTTGCCGAAATGGATCGAGAACCATTGCCGGGTCACGGCATGGCGATCCTTGCGCCCGGCGAAGCCGACCGCGTCATGGCGCACGCCGCAGACTTTGGCCAACTGTTCGACCACCGCATCGGTGGTCAGGCCTTCTTTTTCGATGTGCACATACAGGTGTTCGCCGGTGCCGTCGGCGGCATAGGCGGGTTCTTCGTCGACGTGGAAGAACGCAGCGCCGGGCAGCAGGGCCGGCAGCAGCGCCGGCAGCACGGATTCGCTCACCGCAGGTCCTGCTGCATCACCACCAGGTCGGTGCGATGGCTCCAGCCACAATGGGTGCTGAAGCCGCGGGCGGCGGCGTTGTCGACGCAGATCAGCATGGTGGCACGGTAGACGTCGACCGTACGCAGGTTGATCATGGCGTGATCCATCAGAGTCCGCCCCAAGCCTTCACCGCGATGAGCCGCATCGACAGCGACGCGGTGCAGGTAACCGCGGCGGCCATCATGGCCAACCAGGGCGGCGGCCACCATCTTGGTGCCGGCGACGCCCACCAATGACAGCTTGGGATTGCGCTTCAGGAAGGCGGCGACGGCGGCCTTGGATTCGCTGCCTTTCACGTCGGGGTTCAATTCCCCGGCGCGTTTCCACAGTTGCAAGACGGCCGGGTAGTCGGCGATGGTCATGGCACGGAATCGGACATTCATGGGTCACTCCGCTCCCGCGTCGCGGCGGGCCTGGGCGATGCACGCCTGGTGGTAAAGAAGACGAAGCTTGGTCGCCCAGGGGCCGGGGCGGCCGGTGCCGATGGGGTGGCCATCGACCGCGACGATGGGCAAAAGCTCGCGGACCGCGCTGGTGATCCATACCTCGTCGGCGGTATAGAGATCGTCACGGGTCAGGCGGCACTCGTACCACTCCAGGCCCTGCGCCACGGCCAGCGGGCGCACCCCGGCCTTGGTGATGCCTGGCAGGCAGTCGACCACCGGGGTCATCAGGCGCCGGCCCTGCACCACCAGGACGTTGCTGGTGACGCCTTCGGTCACGTAGCCTTCGGCGCTGACGTAGAAGGCCTCGTGGGCGCCAGCCTTGTCGGCGGCGATGATGCCAGCTTTGCCGGCCAGGTAGTTGGTAGTCTTCAGGGTCGGCAAGTGGCGGCTGGCGCAGAAGGTCACCGCCGTCAGGCCATCGCGATAGGCCGACTCTGGCGGGGCGTGCAGGTCACGGGCGATGACCACCCAGCTGGGGGTTTCGGCGCCAAACACGCCGGCGGTGTTCTCGCCTGGCGTGACGATGAGATTGACGCGCAGTTCGTCGTGGCCCGAGCGGGTGCGGATCTCGCTGATCACCCGGCGCAGGTCGGCTTCGGTCAGGAAGGGTTGCAGTCCGAAGCTGGCGGCGCTTTCCCAAATGCGCCGCAGGTGCTCACCCAGGCAGTGGGGGTGACCGCCGCCATAGGTGCGCAGCGTCTCAAAGGCCCCGACTCCGCGCAGGAAGCCCAGGTCGAGGACAGAGATGGTGGCTTCGGCGGCCGGGACGACCCGGCCATTGACGGCGAAAAAGTCTGTAGGCATGCGTGATCCGTGATCATTAGCAGGCCCACCGCCCCAGGCCAGGGCAGGATCCGGATTTCCCGCCGGAATGCACGACAAGCATGAACGCGACAAGATTCGCCCGCAAGTATTCGGATGTACTTGTCGGATTCTCGGCTTACGTCGATGCGGCTGGGGCCGCCAGCTCGCCGAACATGGTCAGCATGGTCGAGCGCTCGATGCGCACCGGCGCGATGCGGCCGATCAGCGCATCGCGGCTGAGTCCATCGGCTGACTGCCGGGGCAGGATCACCGAGCGGTTGCCCTGGCTGCGCCCGTGCAGCATCTGCGCATCGGTGCGGCTGGGGCCTTCCACCAGCACCTGCACGATGCTGCCGTGCAGCGCTTCGTGCTGGGCCGTCTGATGCTTCATCTGCAGATTGAGGAGCACATTGCAGCGGCGGTTCTTCTCGGCCTCGGGGACATCGTCGGGCAGGCGCACCGCGGGGGTGCCGGGCCGCTGGCTGTACATGAACACGTACGAGCCGGCGAAGCGGACTTCCTCCATCAGGGTGACGGTCTGGTCGAACTCGGCGGTGGTCTCGGTGGGGAAGCCGACGATGAAGTCAGAGAGCAGCTCCACCTCCGGCATATGGGTGCGCGCCCGGTCGACGAAGCGGCGGTAATCATCCCGGGTATAGCGCCGGCCCATGACCCGCAGGACGCGATCGGCCCCGGCCTGGGCGGGGACGTGCAGATGGCGGGCGACCTTGGGCAGCTCGGCCATGGTTGCCAACAGGTCGTCGGTGATGTCCTTGGGATGGCTCGTGACGAAGCGGATGCGTTGCAGTCCGTCGATGCCGTGCAGCCGACGCAGCAGGCTGGCCAGAGTGGTGCCGTCGCCCAGCGTCTTGCCGTAGGCGTCCACGGTCTGGCCCAGCAGGGTCACTTGCACGAAGCCGCGATCGACCAGGCGGCGGACTTCCTCTTCCACCATGGCCGGCGGTCGGCTTTTTTCGCGCCCGCGGGTGAAGGGCACCACGCAGTAGGTGCAGTTGTAGTTGCAGCCGCGCATGATCGGCACCCAGGCATTGATGCCGTCGGTGCGGTGGGCGTCCCAGACCCGGTCTTCGAAATCGCCGAAATCCGTGGCCACCACCTGCTTCTGGTCATCCAGGCGGCGCAGCAGCTGAGGCATGTTGACGAACTGGTCGGTGCCCACCACCAGGTCGATGTGGGGATAGCGCCGGGCCAGCTCGGCCTGTTCGCGTTGAGCCATGCAGCCCATCACGCCAATACGCAGGGCAGGGCGGGCCAGCTTGGCGATGCGCATCAACCCCAGGCGGCTGCGCACCTTGGCCTCGGCGTGGTCGCGCACCGAGCAGGTGTTGAACAGGACCAGATCGGCCTGGTCCGCGTCCTCGACCTGGCGGTAGCCGGATTCGGCCAGGCGCGCGAGCACCACCTCGGTATCGGCCAGGTTCATCTGGCAGCCGAAGGTCTCGATGTAGACGGACTTCGTGGGGGCGGTGGACATGAGGGGGGACTGTTTATAGGGGCTTGGCGGCAGGACAATCGATGCATCTGGCCAGACCGCCCTTATGGTGCCGACGCCCATGGCCGACCTCGTCCTGTCCACCCTCAATGCCCGTTGGAGCCACTGCGCCTTCGGCCTGCGCTGTCTGCTTGCCAATCTGGGCGAGCTGCGGCCCCGGGCAGCCTTGTTGGAGTTCACCATCCACGATGCGCCCGAGGTGGTGGTGGAGCGCCTGTTGGCCACCGCGCCCCGGATCATCGGTTTTGGCGTCTACATCTGGAATTTGCTCGAAACCACCCGAGTCGTCCGCCTGCTGCGCGCCGTTGCGCCCGAGGTGCGCATCGTGGTGGGCGGCCCCGAGGTCAGCCATGACTCCGCCGATGAGCCGATCGTGCGCATGGCGGATGTGCTCATCACCGGCGAAGCCGATCTGGCCTTCCGCACGGTCTGCGCCGACCTGCTGGCCGGGGTGGCGGTGCCGCGCATCGTCGCCGGCGGCAAGGCCGATCCGACCGCCCTGGTGCTGCCCTACGGCGAGTACACCGACGAGGACCTGACGCGGCGCATCGTGTATGTAGAGGCCAGCCGCGGCTGCCCCTTCACTTGCGAGTTCTGCCTGTCGTCGATCGAGAATGGCGTGCGCAACCTGCCCCTGACGCCCTTCCTGGTGGCGATGGACGATTTGCTGCGACGCGGCTGCCGGACCTTCAAGTTCATCGATCGCACTTTCAATCTCAGCCCGACCACCTCGGCCGCGATCCTGTCGTTCTTTTTAGAGCGCCTGACGCCCGGCCTGTTCCTGCACTTCGAACTGGTCCCCGACCGACTGCCGGAGGTGGTCAAGGCGCTGCTGCCGCGTTTTCCGCCAGGCGCGGTGCAATTCGAGATCGGCATCCAGTCCTTCACCCCCGAGGTCGGGGACCTGATCAGCCGGCGCATGGACCGCGAGCGTACCGAAGCCAACCTGACTTGGCTGCGCGACCACACCGGCATCCACCTGCACACCGACCTGATCATCGGCCTGCCCGGCGAGACCCTGGCCAGTCTGCAAGTCAGCTTCGATGCCTTGTGGCGGCTGCGGCCGCACGAGATCCAAGTGGGGATTCTGAAGCTGCTGAAGGGCACGCCCCTGGGTCGGCATCGCGTGGACTTCGACCTGCGCTTCAATGCCGAGCCGCCCTACGATCTGGTCGCCAGCCGGGCCTTCCCCTTCCTGGTGATGCTGCGGCTTAAGCGCTTTGCCCGCTATTTCGAGCTTTTCGTCAACCACGGGCATTTCCCGCGCAGCATGGCCTTGCTGATGGCCAACGCGCCCACCGAATCGCCCTTTTTGGCCCTGCTGGGCTTCAGCGACTGGTTGTGGTCGACCACCAACGGCCAAGCCCACGCCCTGGCCCGAGCGCGGCAGTACGAACTGCTGCTGGATCACCTGGGGATGCTGGGCGTCGATGCCGAGGCGGCCCAGGAGGCCCTGGCCGCGGATGCCGCCGCCGGCACCGACCGCACCGGCATTCCCACCCGCCTGGCGGCGCGGGTGGAGCGGCATCGGCGAGGGGCAGTGGCACTGAGCGAGTGAGCGCAGTGACCGCAGGAGACTGACGGGGAGAGGAATGGGCGGCGACGTGATTCAATGACTGCACCCCGCCGGAAGCCGGCGGGGTGCAGTGGGAAACGCAGCAACGCTGCGAAGCTCAGCGACGGTCGTCGCGGCGAGGTCCGCGATCATCGCGGCGGGGACCGCGATCATCATGACGGGGACCGCGATCGCCGCCGCCCTGACCCTGGGCCTCGGCGGCCTGTTCGGGCATGCCTTCGGGGCGAGGCAGCAGGGCCTTCCGGCTCAGGCGGAACTTGCCGGTGCGGGGGTCGACCTCGACCAGCTTGACCTGGAAGGTGTCGCCAGTCTTGGCCACGGCGTCCATGTTGCTGACGTGGGCCCAGTCCCACTCGCTGATGTGCAGCAGGCCTTCGGTCTGGGGCAGGAACTCGACGAAGGCGCCGAACTCCTTGATCGAGGTGATGCGGCCCTGATAGATCTTGCCGGCTTCGGGCATCACGGTGAGGTCGCGGATCCAGCCCTTGGCCTTCTCGATCGAGGTCATGTCGGGGCTGGCGATGGTGATGATGCCGTCGTCGTCGACCTTGAGCTTGGCGCCGGTCTCGTCCTGGATGCGACGGATGGTTTCGCCGCCCTTGCCGATGATCTTGCCGATCATCTCGGGGTCGATCTGCACCTGAACGATCTGCGGCGCGTAGGGCGACAGCTCGTTGCGGGGGACGGTGATGCCGGAGGTCATGGCTTCGAGGATGTGCAGGCGACCCTGACGGGCCTGTTCAAGCGCTTCGCTCATCAACTGGGCGCTGATGCCGCCGATCTTGATGTCCATCTGCAGGGCAGTGACGCCCTTGGCGGTGCCGCAAACCTTGAAGTCCATGTCGCCGTAGTGGTCCTCGTCGCCAAGGATGTCGGTGAGGATGGCGTAGCGGTCGCCTTCTTTGACCAGACCCATGGCAATGCCCGCCACCGGGGCGGTAATCGGCACGCCGGCAGCCATCATGGCCATCGAGCCGCCGCACACTGTGGCCATCGAGCTGGAGCCGTTGGACTCCAGGATTTCGCTGACCAGACGGATGACGTAGGGGAACTCTTCCTGCTTGGGCAGTACGGCCATCAGCGCGCGGCGCGCCAGGGCGCCATGGCCGATCTCGCGCCGGCCAGGGCCGCCGCGCTTCTCGACTTCGCCGACCGAGAAGCCGGGGAAGTTGTAGTGCAGCAGGAAGCGCTCGTTGCGCTTGACCTTCAGGTCGTCCAGCAGCATCTCGTCTTCGCTGGTGCCCAAGGTGCAGACCAGCAGGCCCTGGGTCTCGCCGCGGGTGAACATCGCGCTGCCGTGGCTGCGGGGCAGCACGTCCAGGTCGACGACGATGGGACGGACAGTGGTGGTGGTACGGCCATCGACGCGCTTGCCGGCAAGGATCAACTCGCGGAAAACGATGTCCTTGGCGTCGCTGTAGCCGGCTTCGATCTTGAGTTTCTCGGCGGCCTTGGCGGCCTCGTCACCAGTCAGCGAGGCGACCAGCTGTTCGACGATGCTCTTCTTGCAGGCCTTGACCTTGGCGGCGCGCTCGTGCTTGATCACGGTCAGCAGGGCAGCCTCGATGGCGGCGCGCTGGCTGGTGGCGATCTTCTGCACCCAGGGATTGGCCTCGGGCGCGGGGAATTCCATCTTGGGCTTGCCGCAGCGGGCCTTGAGGTCGTTGATCGCGGCGCAGATGCGGCGGATCTCATTGTGAGCCAGCATCAAGGCGTCGATCAGATCCTTCTCGCCGATCTCCTGGGCGCCGCATTCGACCATCATGATCGCGTCGACGGTGCCGCTGACGATCAGATCAAGGGACGACTCGAGACGCTGGGCGACGGTGGGATTGACCACGAAAGCGCCGTCGATGCGGCCGATGCGCACCGCGCCCAGGGGGCCCTGAAAGGGGATGGCCGAGATGCTCAGCGAGGCCGAGATGCCGATCATCGCCAGGATGTCGGGCTCGTTGGCCTGGTCGAAGCTGATCACCATGTTCTGGCAGTTGGTGTCGCGCTTGTAGCCCTCGGGGAAGAGCGGACGAACGGGACGGTCGCACAGGCGGCTGGTCAGGGTCTCGGGGTCGCTCATGCGCGCTTCGCGGCGGAAGAAGTTGCCGGGGATGCGGCCGGCGGCGTAATGCTTCTCGCGGTAATCGACGGTCAGCGGAAAGAAGTCGAGCCCGGGGCGGGGTTCGCCGTCGCACACTGTCGAGAGCACGATGGTTTCACCGCAGCGGACGGTGACTGAACCGGCGGCCTGCTTGGCGAGGTAACCGGTTTCGATGGTGACGGTACGACCGCCGAGATCGAACTCGACGGTGTGCTTCTTCATGTTGAGGGCTTGAAGGGCGGCGGTGCGATCCATGGGGCATCCTTGCGGAAGGTGCCGCCCGCGGTGCCTGTCCGCAGCACCGTCGCACGCATGCGGCGGTGGTGTGGAGAGGCGACTCCGGGGGTCGGCTGGGGGTGGCGTCTGGATATGAAAGGCCCCACCCCGCGTGGCGCGGGGTGGGGCGGGAAAAGTCAGCGTTGTTTCAGAGCTTCTGGCGGATGGCCAGCTTCTCGGTCAGTAGGCGGTACTGGGCCACGTCGGTGGCGTTCAGGTACTTCAACAGTTTGGCCCGGCGGGCCACCATCAGCAACAGGCCACGACGGCTGTGCACGTCCTTCTTGTGGGCCTTGAGATGCTCAGTGAGGTGGTTGATGTTCTCGGTGAGCAGGGCGACCTGCACGGAGGAGGAGCCGGTGTTCTTGTCGGATCCACCGAACTCGTTGATCAGTTCGGCTTTGCGGTCTTTGGCGGTAGGCATGCGCGTCCCATTGGTGGGGGGTTAAAAGCCCGCAAGGTCGTCCGCGTTGAACGGGCCTGCGAGCGGGGAGGGCGGAAGGCTAGCGGAACGGGCAGGGGGGGCACGGGGAGGCTAGGAGTCTGTCAGCCGGCGTGCGGGAGGGGACGAACATTGAACACTACCAAGCCCGTCCCATCCCCACCTGCTGAGCCGCCATCCGATACCCTCTGGGTGTGGTGCCGAAGCGGGCGAAGAAGAGGCGATAGAAATGACCGAGGTGGGGTAGGCCGCAGCTGGTGGCGAGGTCGGCGATGCGACGGTCGCTCATGCGCAGTGACGCAGCGACCCAGGTCAGGCGCAGTTCGTTGACCAGCTCAGTGGTGGTGCGGCCCTGCGCTTCCTGGACGACCCGATTCAGGTGGGCCTGACTGCGTCCACACAGATGGGCGAGTTTCGCGGTGCCGCCGGCCAGGTGGCATTCGTCGGCGAAGACTTCCAAGGCGTCCCGCAGCCAAGCCGGCAGGCCCTGACCACGGTCGTGTTCGGCCGGGCGCGCCACCAGTCGAACGAGGTCCAGTAGGAAGCACTCCAGATCAATGCGACCGCCTTGGCGGCTGGACAAGTCGTCGGCCCAGGTGTGCAGCCGTTCCATGCGCCGTGGCGACAAATGGGTGGTGAAGGGCAGGGGGTCAGGATGCAGCCACGGCCAGGCCAAGCCGGCATAGCGCTGCGGCAGATCCTGGACCGGCCCGGGGTGAAAGCTGAGGTTGATAAACGTGGCGCCCTCGGCGGTGGCGCTGGCGAGGTGCTCATCATGGGCGCGGATGAAGCACACATCACCGGCATGCAACGTAAGGTTCTGACCATTGATGGCGTGGCGCAGGGTGCCGGATTCAAGCCAGAACACCTCATGAAAATCGTGACGATGGTGCGGCCAGCCCTGGCCAGAACGCAGGCAATACCGGACGATATGCAGAAAGCGCCCATCTGGACATTCAACTGACCAGGGCAAGGTTTGCGGCGTGGTCATGATCGGGGGCAGCCTAGCCCTGCATCCGGGGCCGTCGATCAGCCATCATCCCGGGACCGTCCATAGACGTACCTCAGCCATGACTTCATTGCCGACCACGCTCGCGGCCCTGCAGGCTGCTGGCACCTATCCCTATCGCACGGTCAAGGCAGAGCTGCGCGCCAACCTGATCACGGCGCTGCGCGCGGGCACCACCGCAGAGGAGCTGTTTCCTGGCTTGATCGGCTACGAAGAGACGGTGATCCCCCAGGTGATCAATGCGGTGCTGGCCGGGCATGACCTGCTGCTGCTGGGTCTGCGCGGTCAGGCCAAGACCCGGCTGGCCCGGGCCCTGGGAAAGTTTTTGGACGAGGTCACCCCGTACCTGGCCGGGGATCCGCTGCGTTCCCATCCACTGCACCCGGTCGGCCCTATCGCCACGGATCTGGTCGCCCGGGGCGGCGCTGCCGCCGTCGCTTGGCTGACCCGGGCCGAACGCTACGGCGAGAAGCTGGCCACGCCGGACGTGGCCGTGGCTGACCTGATCGGCGATCTGGATCCGATCCGCGCCCATCGCGAAGGCCTGGACCTGGGCGACCTGCGCGCCGTCACCTTTGGCATTATCCCGCGTACCAACCGCGGCATTTTTTGCATCAATGAGCTGCCTGATCTGGCGCCGCGCATCCAGGTTGCGCTCTTCAATCTGCTTGAGGAATCTGATGTACAGGTGCGGGGCATCCCGCTGCGCCTGTCCATGGACCTGATGATGGTGTTCACCGCCAATCCCGAGGACTACACCGCCCGCGGGCAGATCATCACGCCGCTGAAGGACCGCATCGGCAGCCAGATCCTCACCCACTATCCGCGCACCCGTGCTGACGGCGTGCGCATCCTGCAACAAGAGGCCGACCTGCCCACCGATGTCGCCTGCCAGCCGGACGTGGATCCGCTCTTCGATGAGCTCATCGAGCAGGCCGCGCGCTGCGCCCGGGCCAGCGAGTATGTCGATGCCAGCAGCGGCGTCAGCGCCCGCTTGACCATCAGCGCCCGCGAACTGCTGCACGCCAACGTCCTGGCCCGCGGACTGCGCACCGGCGAGACCCGGCCACGAGCCCGGTTGGTGGACCTGGCCGCGACTCTGGCGGCCATGACCGGCAAGATCGAACTGGCCTATGAGGGCGAACAGGAAGGTCCGCTGAAGGTCGGTCGTCAGGTGTTGGGCGAAGCGGTGCGCGCCCTGTGGGCCGAACGTCTGCCGCCGGTGATGAAGGACGAGGAGGACGAGCGCGACCAGGGCCCCTGGAAGGCCATCCTGCGCTGGTTCGCCGCTGGCAATCGCGTGACGCTTGACGATCGCTCCAGCGATCTCGTCCACCAGGCCGCCCTGTCGGCAGTTCCGGACTTGGCGCACCAGGCGACCACCTTGCTGAAGCTGGGCGAGTCGGCGTCCACGATCTGGCAGGAGTTCATCCTGGAAGGACTGTTCCATGGCGGTGCCATCGCCCGCGACGACAGCCTGCACGGCCCGGTGTACTCCGATCTGCTGGCCCACATGCTGACCCGCAAGACGCCCAAGCGGCGGCGCGAGGGCTCGGGCTAAAGCGGATGGAACGTACCTATTATCACCTCGACTGGCGTGAACTGCTCAACCGTCTGGCGGCTGACGACCGCATGGACGAGCTGTTCCAGCAGCTGATGGCGATGCTGGCCGGCGATGTGGAAGAAGCCTTCCGCCAGATGGAGGAGCTGGGCAAGGAAATGCGTGACCAGATCGGCTTCGACACCGCCGAGTTCGATCGCCGGCTGCGCGACACCAAGGTCATCAGCGGTGAACCCGGCAAGCGCACCCTGACTGATCGCGGCCGACGGGCCCTGCGTGAAAGCAGCCTCGAAAAAGTCTTCGGCAAGTTACGGGCCGGTGGCGTGGGCGAGCATCGTCTACCCAAGGCGGGCGGCCGCGGCGAATGGAACGGCGAAGTCCGGCCCTGGGCCGCTGGCGATGCCTCCGAAGACCTGGATTTCACCGGCTCGTGGCTCAACCATCTGCGCGCTGGCGGCGAGCATCTTGAGCACGATGACCTGATGGTACGCGAGCGTGAAAACGCGACCGGCGCGGCCACCGTGCTGCTGATCGACATCAGCCACAGCATGACGCTGTATGGCGAGGATCGCATCACCCCAGCGCGGCAGGTGGCCATGGCCTATGCCGAGCTGCAACGCCGGCGCTTTCCCCGCGACACGTTGGATATCCTGCTGTTCGGCGATGATGTCCGGGCGGTACCGGTGGCGGACCTGGGCTTCATCACCAATGGCCCCTTCCACACCAATACCTGCGAGGCCCTGCGCCGGGCCGCCGAGGTGCTGGTCAAGCGGCATCAGCCGACCAAACGCGTGGTGATGATCACCGATGGCAAGCCCACTGCGTTGTTCAAGGGCGTCGGTTCGGGCCGCACCTTGATGATCAACTCGGGCTACGGCCTGGATCCCGAGATCGTCACCGCCACGCTGAACCAGGCCGCCCGCTACCCACGTTTACGCCTGGATCTGACGGTATTCATGGTCGCCAGCGATCCCTATCTTGAACGCTTCGTGTCGCGTCTGACCGAGGTCAGCCAGGGTCGGGCCTTCCGCGCCAGCCTGGGTACCCTGGGCGATCAGGTGCTGAAGGAATTATTCCGCGGCCGTCGCGGGTGAGCCCGTGGACCTGGTCGGCATTTCGGCCATGATCAGGCCATGCCCACCGTCCTGCCTGCCACCATCCCGCCCCTCAAGGTCGGTCCCTACACCTTCGCCTCTCGCCTGCTGGTCGGCACGGGAAAATACGTCGATAATGCCACCATGCAGGCGGCCCTGACGGAATCAGGCTGCGACGTGGTCACGGTGGCGGTGCGCCGTGCCAATCTGGAGGCGCGTGGTTCGGGCGGCAGTCTGCTGGACCACCTGGACAAGCGGTATCAGCTACTGCCCAACACCGCCGGCTGCTTCACTGCCGAAGACGCCCTGCGCACCGCCAGACTCGGCCGCGAGCTGGGCATCAGCGACATGGTCAAGCTGGAGGTGCTGGCCGACCAGCAGACCTTGCTGCCCCATCCCACTCAGACGCTTGAAGCGACCCGCATCCTCGCCGCCGAGGGCTTCACCGTGCTCGTCTACACCAGTGACGATCCGGTCCTGGCCAAAGAGCTGGAAGCCGCCGGCGCCGCGGCGGTCATGCCCGCCGGCTCGCCGATCGGTTCGGGCCTGGGGATCCTCAATCGCAACAGCCTCGAAATCATCCTCGAACGTGCCACCGTGCCGATCATCATCGACGCCGGCGTCGGCACCGCGAGCGACGTGGCCATCGCCATGGAACTGGGTGCCGCCGGCGTGCTGCTGAACACCGGTATCGCCGGCGCCGCAGATCCGGTGCGCATGGCCCGCGCCATGCGCCACGCCCTGGAAGCCGGTTTCTGGGCCAGCGGCGCCGGCCGCATCGGCAAAAAACGCTACGCCAACGCCAGTTCGCCCGTCACCGGCCTGATCCACGCCACCGCCAAGGCGGGCGGGCTGGAGATTCCGGGGGAGTGACGGCGGAGCGGCAGCGCGCTGCGCAAGTTTGTCTCTGGTGCTGGGTAAGCATTTTCCGTCGCGTAACGTGCGAGATTTCCGCCCATCAGCGTGGTGCGCTGTCGGGATTCGTGGGCTGGACGACGCGAATCAGGCCTGTGAGATCATATCCGGCGTCGGTGGCGGCATGCTCCATCGCCTGCCAATCAGCCACTGCGGCCTGGGGCGAACGATGCAGGAACCAGAGGTAGTCCCTGGACGAGGAGCCCACCACGGCCCAGCGGTACTCCGGGTCCAGGGCCAGGACGCGGTAGTCGCCGCTGAAGGGCCAGAAAAAAGTGATCGACAGGGTTGCTGGTCCGGTGATGCGCGCAGTGGCGCTCGCGCTCTTTGGTTTGCCGTCTAGCGTGCCGATGCGGCCGGCGTTCAGCACCGTGATCCGCCCATCGGGCCGGGTGGAGTAGGTCGCCGTGATGGCGACCAGGCCGCGTTCGAAGCGGTGATCGAAGCGCGCGAGTTCATACCAGGTGCCCAGGTAGCGCGGCCACGCGACGGTCAGTCCGGGGGGTGGCTGCGGGGCACGCTCGGCGCATCCCGCCAACATGAAAAGGCCCAGACCAAGCATGGCGGTCAGCGCCTGGCGCAGGTGGGAACCCCGCGTGCACGGCCCGCGGCTCACAGCGCACCAGTCAGGCGCAGCGTCGTGACGATTTCCGCAGCGGCGGTGCTGCGGTTCAACGCATACAGATGCAGGCCGGGTGCACCCTGGGCCAGCAGCGACCGGCAAAGTTCAACCGTCCAGGCCATGCCTGCCTGACGTGCCGCGACGCGATTGTCTTTCAATGGCTCCATTACCGCGCGCAGGCGCTCTGGGACGCTGGCGCCGCAGATGGCGCAGAAGCGCACCAGGGCGGCCCAATCGGTGATCGGCAGGATGCCGGGAAGGATGCGGGGTTTGCGCCCGGCGCGCTGGGTGAGCCAAGCCATCATCTGTTGATACGGTTCGCTCTCAAAGAAGCATTGGGTGATCGCACCGCAGGCTCCCAAGGTCATCTTGCGCTCAAGATTGGCCCAGTCGGCCTCCCGAGTCGCAGCGTCGGGATGACGCTCGGGGAAGGCGGCGCACAAGCTGGCGAAGCGGCCATCGGCGGTGATCAGGTCGATCAGGTCGCTGGCATAGGCGCAGCCACCGTCCGTGGGTACGAAGCGTTGCTGACCCTTTGGCGGGTCGCCACGCAGCGCCAGCAGATTGCCGATGCCGGCGCCGTGATACTCATCCAACAACGCTTTCAGCTCAGCGCGGGTGGCATTGACGCAGGTGAGGTGCGCCATTGCGGTGACGCCGGTTTTGCTCTGGATGTGTTCGACCACTTCCCGGGTTTTGGCCCGGGTCGAACCCCCGGCACCGTAGGTGACCGAGACGAAGTCCGGGCCCAGTGGCGCCAATTGGTCGATGCTGTCTTCGAGCGTGTGCCAGCTGCGTTCATTCTTCGGGGGGAAGAATTCGAAGCTGAGCGTGGTGGGCTGGCGGGCAAACAGGTCGTCGAGGCGCATGGGCCCAGCATGCGACCATCCATCACTGTATCAAGATGAAGCGATGAAGATCAGCCTGCCAGGCGGGTCAGCCAGAGCCCGCCCATGGCCATGCCAATGCCGATGGCGCGATAGACCAGCACATCCGTTGAGCCGACGGTCACCCGGCGATGCAGCAGACTGCCGAGCACCGATGATTCCAGCCGACGCACGGCCCCGGCAAGCACGGTCAGGGCCAGGCCCCCGATCAGGCTGAAGATTGCGATGGTGAGCAGCAGCACGGGCTGAGCCGAGAGGCTGCCCAGCAGGCCATAGCCAACGCCCATCAAGCTGACCAGCATGATACCATAAACCAAGTCAACCAACGTCAGGCTGATGCTGGACTTGGGGATGGTGGTCGGCAAACGGTTTCTGATCAGCTGCAGCACCTGATCATGATGGTCACGCGCGCCCTGGTGCGGGCGATAGGCGTGACGCAAGGCATTGTCCAGGCTTGATATAACAGCCAAGCGCTGGCGCGTATCAGCATCGTGCTGAACCAGATGGCTGACCAACTGCGCCTCGGCAGTGGAGGCCGCACCATCGGCAAATCGCTGCAAGAGTCGGGATGAGGAGTCCATGTTCTTTCAAAAGAGAGACGCTGGTGCATGACGCCAACCGGACACCGTGTCAAACACGGCTGTTCAGCCGCCGCCCACCAGCGTGACCACTTCGACGTGATCACCGGACTTCAAGGTGCAGGCGACGTGCTCCGCACGCCGCACCAGGGCGCGGTTCACCTCCACTGCCACCCGGGCGCCAGTCAGTCCCAGCTGCACCACCAAGGCGGCTACGTTGGCGCCATCAGGCAGGGACACGGGAGCGTCGTTGACGATGATATCCATGGTGAACTATGCTAGGTTCAGGCAGCAGGATGCCAGTCGACCTGGCCAACGGGCAGGTCAGCGCGGCTCAATGCCTGCATCGGCGCTCAACTCGTAGACCTTCCAGCGGCTCGGCCAGCCTTCCCCGAGCAGGCGCAGCAGCTTGCCGCGGTAGGGGGTCTCCTGGGGTTTGATTAGATTACCGATGTTGATCAGGTACGTCCCCTTCGGTCCAGAAAAAGACACCCATTCGATGGCAGTGGGGATTTTGCCAGAGGTCAGACGCTGGGCGATATCATTGCTGCCGGCGCTGGTCTCGCCGAGGAGCAATGCGGTGAGGATGCCGATCGCTTCTTCATTCAGACCGGCGGCCTTCCAGGCGGCAACCAGATCTTGATGATAGATATACTTCAGCTTGGCCTTGGCCGCGGCATCGGCGAACTGCTTGGCCGGATTGCGGATGCTGGACATCACCTTGAGGAACAGATCCCGGTCGCCGGGCGAAGTCCACACGGCGTGGCTACTGAAATACGTGAAGCCGGAGATGGTTGCCAGCGATGGCGCAATGGCTGACCCATCGATGGTCTGTACGGTGGTAAACCGTGCGCGTTCCAGTTTGATGAAGGCGGTCACGCCTGCGCCACCCGGGCCTCGAGCGAGCAACAGGGCCCGTTCCTGAATCTGCCGCACGCGCAGGCCGCCGGTCATAGGTTTTTCAGGCGGCCTGGTGAATTCAAGCAGGGCGGCATCCTTGGGACCGGCATGGCCCATCAGCCACACCAGTGCGCCGATGACCACCAGCAGGCCGATACCGATCAGCCAATTCTGCTGGGAAATGCG
>JBBQTJ010000027.1:0-18902 GCA_038213315.1 Planctomycetota bacterium | reverse complement strand
CCATGGTCGGCGAGTGGGGCGCTGAAATTGCGCGCTTCACGAATGATGGTTACAAGGTTGAGACGTTGGATGGGTCAAAAGCGCGACGGGCCGCGTCCCTCCGCTCCGGAGCCGACGTGTTCGTCTGCAACTACGAAACTCTCATCGCCATCCCCGATGACATTCGTCTTCTATGTCAACGGACGCGAGTGGTACTGGCTGCTGACGAGTCGTTCAACGTGCCATGGTGTTGATGGTGTCTTTGGCCTCAAGAAATTCGCCCTTCACCTCGACGGTGATCTTCTTCGAGAGGTCGCCAGCGGCGACTGCCCTGGTCACGTCGGCGATATTGCGCACCGTTCCGGTCAGATTGCCGGCCATAAAATTCACATTATCGGTGAGGTTCTTCCAGGTTCCGGCTGCCCCGCGGACGTTGGCTTGGCCGCCGAACTTGCCTTCGGTGCCGACCTCGCGCGCGACTCGGGTTACTTCCGATGCGAAGGAGTTGAGCTGATCAACCATCGTGTTAATGGTGTCTTTGAGCTCGAGAACCTCGCCCTTCACATCGACAGCAATCTTCTTGGTCAGATCGCCATTGGCGACCGCGGTGGTCACCGTAGCGATATTGCGCACCTGGCTGGTCAAGTTCGAGGCCATCAGGTTCACGTTGTCGGTCAGGTCTTTCCAGGTACCGGCGACGCCTTTCACCTTGGCCTGGCCACCGAGCTTGCCTTCGGTGCCGACCTCGCGCGCGACGCGGGTCACCTCTGAGGCGAACGAGGCCAGCTGGTCAACCATGGTGTTGACGGTGAGCGCGGTGCGCCGGAACTCGCCCTGAAGCACGCGGCCTTCCACATCCAGCGCCATGGACTGCGAGAGATCGCCCTTGCCCACCGCACCGATCACCCGCGCGGTTTCAGAGGTGGGATGGACGAGGTCGTCGATCAGCGAATTTACCGCAGTGATGCTGCCAGCCCAGGACCCCTTCGCCAATCCGATCGTGGCGCGTTGCGACAGTTTGCCTTCTTTGCCGACGACGCTGCTGAGGCGGTCCAACTCGCGGGCCATGCTCAGATTCAGGTCGACAATCTCGTTGAAGGTATCAGCGATCTTTCCGTCGAGGCCCAGCCAGTCGGCTGGCAGATGGACCAGGAAGTCGCCCTGCTTGAGCGCATAGAGAGCCTTCAGCAGCGCATGCCTGTCGAAGGCGCATGCGCCCGCAGGTGTGGTCGGATCGGACGGCGCAATGCCGCTGTCGGTGGACATGTCTCTACCCCTGGTGCTGAAGTCCGCTGTCACGCCCGGCCAAGGTAGTCACCGATCGCACAACCCCCCATGGAAAGAGCGCGGTGTCTCTCGAACCGCGCCACTGCAAATTGCAGTGAGCCGCTGGATTGAACGGCGTCTGAACTAGTTCCCGGACGACCGGCACAGGTTAGCTTCGTTTCGCCGTGATATGAAAGTAATAACCAAGCCTTTTGACCTGTTCGCATGCCGACCGTTCCTGAGATTTATCCCCTTGATGACCCGGCCGATTCTCCGGCCTAAAGTAACGGAGAATCCCGGCGCTTCGGCAACCGTCCAAGGCGGTCACCAAGCGAAGTCGCAAAAATGGAGAACGGGTCGGTGGGTAAGCATCGTGGAAATCAGCGTAGAATTCCGCCGATTACCTGGTGGTACTGAAACCATGATAGCCAACGGTTGTCACCGCTGGTTATATTAGGCTGATCAAGCGTGACGCGTGCCACGCGACTTTTATCTCTCCCACGCATTGCAGCCAGAGAAGCCTTAGGCAATTTGGTGAAGCAGCTGCGATGATTTTCTGTGCGCCACGGGTTGGTTATGTCTTATTGGCATGCGAAGTAGCTCAATAGCTTTTCCGCAATTAACATCCACAAGACCGAGCCCACGGGATAACCCGCGGGCTCGGTCAATTTCTCAATAATCGGCGCTCAGGTCTTCTGCAGAGCCACGGCCGCGCTCGGGTAGCGATTCAATCCAGTGAGCGTGCCCGACCCGTTGAACGTTTTCACCTCGGCGCTAAGCGCGATGGTGAAGGCGCAACGGGTCTTGGTGCCGAGCATCTCAGCGAACGTATCAGTGCCGCTTGATGCGGCCAGAACCGCACCCGGACCACCGGCGTTGGCGCCGCTCGGTGCGTTGGTGGCGTCGTTCACCAGCCAGCCGCTCGGCCCATTCAGCCCGCGGTGCCAGGTCATCGCATGCTGATGCAAGAACAACGCGTTGGGGTGGAAGGCGCGGTACTTCACGCTGAAGGTCGCAGAACCAGGAGCACTGAGGAACTGGCATTCCTCGTCGTCCACCACCGGGTCGGCGCTGTTGACCAGGAAGTCCTCGATCGACGCCTGGGCTGACCGGTTGTCCCACCAGAACAGGTGGGTGAGCGCGGCGAAGGGCACGTTCGCGGTCGGGCCGGTCGCCTGGTACCAGCGGCGGAAACTGAAGGCGATGTCGTCATGCGGCACCGCCGGCGGGGCGCTGGTCCCATTGGGATGCAGCAGTTTGCCGGTGGCATCGAACAACTCGATGGTAACCAGGTAGCGGCCATCGCTGAACTCGGCCCGCGTGGTGTCGAGGTAGGCGTGGTAGCTGCCATGCACCCATTCCTGATTCGCCCCGAGCATGGCCTCGAAGGGGATCTGGTGGATGTCATTGACGCTGGTCGGATTCGGGCTTGGAGCCAGGGTAACATTATTGATCAGCAGATCGGTGCCAGTCCAGGTGCTCTTCTGCCACTGCGGTGCGGGCAAGTAGACGCGCGCGCCGGTGGGGCTGCCGCTGGCATTCGCCGCCGTGACGCTGACGCGGTAATAGCGTGCCCCCTTGGCATAGAGTCCCTCGCTGAAGTGGTATTCCAGTGCCAGGCCGCCGCCCCAGTTGCGATCAAGCAGCGTGCCCACCGCAGCAGCGGGCGACGCCGCCGGGAAGCACAGACCGTCGTTGCCCGTCGGGGCCGCGACGCGGTCCCAGCCGGTGGCGTCCGGCGTCTTCAGATTCCAGCTATCGGTCGCACCGATGCGGGTCAGCATCACATAGTCGCCATCCACCTTGGGCAGATCCGGACCGCCGCCGCAGCCGATGGCCAGCGGATGGTGCGAGATCAGATCAGCACTGTCGCCTGCATCAAACCACTGGTTGGCGGCGAGGCCGTCGTAGATCGTGACCACGTTACCATTGCTGGACTGCTTGACCACGAATGCGAATTGGTCTTCGCAATTGGCGGCCAGCAGGCGGCGCCAGTCGCGCCAGCACACCGAGAACGTGCCGTCAACAGCAAGGAATCCGCTCGCAACCTTGATTGGTGCGCTGCAGGTGCGGTGCCACCACAGATAGGGACGCGCGTGCAGATAGCTGATCGCCTGATCGCGCGGCAGGGTGGTCAGCGCGTGGTGATCACGCCGGGCATTGAGCACGCGCAGGTCGATCGCCCCGTCCTTGAGGTAGGGCAGCTCGCGCCAGGGCTGCGGTTCCGGTTCAGGCCAGGGCCAGGGGATCGGCTGGAGCCCGTCGAGTATGTCCCTGATGTCGATGATGATGTCATCAAGATCTGGGACATTGATGACGATTGGATGCGAGCAGCAGGTCCGGCGATAGATTTCGACCACGCCGTCGCAGATCGCGGCGCAGCGCCGCCATGGCATCACGGGTGACCACGAATCGACCGCCAGCGAGGCGGCGACCGGCGCCGAGATCATGCGGACGTTCTTCAGGGTCTTGGCACCGCCCGCGCACGTGGTGCACGGCGCGACACTATGGGCGGCTTCAGCAAGCGAGCGAGCTGCCGCTGGACCGGTGCTGAGGAAGGCGCGTTGGAATTCTGCCGCAATGAACGGCCACCACCGGCAGTGCCGTACGGTGCCGCTCACGCAGGTCTTGTGACCGAACCAGCCACCCCAGATGCCCTGAGGCAGGTCGATGACGCCGAGTTCAAGCAGGCGGGCGAACTGCCCACCGCGCCAGACGGCGAACGCGTCACGGTTGGCCACGGGATCAAGATCCGCCGGTCCAACCAAGATCCGTGCGGCAGCAGCCAACCCCTTGGGCGACAGCACGAAATTGCCGAGATTATCTACACGGGCGGACTCAAGCGCCACACCGCCACGATCGACGGCATGCACAATAAGTTTGGGGCGTTGGTCGTCAGCGTCGAGTCCAACAAGGACTAGTTGGGGAGATTTACGGTCTCCGTGGGGGGGGATATTAGAGCTTTTGGACATAACAAGCCTCCATGATGTGGTGAACAACGTCATCCCTCGTAACCATGGTGTTGTATTTTGCAATGAGCGGTGTCACTGCAATCATGAAAAGGAGCCTAAAATGACAAAAAGTCAGTTAAAATGGCATTAATTGACCATTAATAAATTATACACATCGCGATGAGGTTGTCTGAATTGCTAGAGGCAATATTTAAAACTGCTTGAGTAGTCGTTCGCTGACCAAGCAAGCGTCAGCGCCGTAGGCATGACCGAATTGTGGGCTCAGCAGCAGAGCAGGGTTCGAACTCACCATTCGTTCCGTTTGCTGGACAAGTGGGACGAGTGCCAAGCAGGCCGGGGCGTTGATTATATGGACAGGCGACTGTCCTGACCCACGAGGGGTTGACCAATACCTTTGCTTTCCTCAAATTCTGTAACTGGTCTGACGTTAGCGCACGTCGTCGGCATCTGCCGGCGTCGTGGAGACACCGGTCGGTCGCAATGGCATCTCCCCCCATACCACATCTGCGCGGATGCCGACGTAGGAAGGAAAGCGTGGCACGCCGTCGTCGGACAACTCCTGGTAGCGGAAGCTGATGATGCTGCCGACCGCTGGTGGCGCCGAGCGCTCGGCGTCCGAGAGCCCGGTGCCGACGCTGAAGCGGTCGCTGACCAGAAGGTCAGAGCAGCGGATCTCCACCGCCACTTCGGGGCGGACGAAGCGCGAGAGGGTGCCTTCGCTGTTCGCCATGCGGAAGGAGCTGGGTGCCTCCAAGGCGCCGAGACGGCGGTGCCAGGTGATGCGGTCCTCCTCCGAGAAACCGCCGCCCACCGTGCCCAGCACTTGGTAGCTGCCGTCGCCCCCCAACAGCGCCACCGACAGTTCACGCAACTGGCGGGTCTCGCCCACCAGGCGCTTGCCGTAGGCGATCACCACCGCGTCGATGCTAATGTGCGGCTTGATTTTGAAGGTGAGGTTTTGCTCTGAGCGGGCGACCAGACGCTCATGTTTGCCCGCGGCCACCCATTCGCGGTAGTGGCTGGCGGCGGTGGCGGCATCGCCGACCACGGTGGTAATGACGCCCTCGTCCCCGCAGAGCTGCCGCAATGGACTGGGAGTGCGCGTCACCATTGATGAGGAGCCGCTTGCGTCAACCGCGCGCGTCAAGACGCCGCCCTATAATAGCAGAAAGAAGGAAGACGTTCATCTCTTGACCGCCACGACCAATGCTGGTCGTATGGGTCGATGTTCTGACCCCGAGTCCCGCAGGAGCCGCCCCATGCCCATCGCTGTGACCGAAGACCTGCTGCGCGCGGTGGTGACCAAGGACAAGGCCCTCTCTGACGGGCGGACGCTGTGGAAGAAGGGCGCCCTGCAGAAGCTCCATGCCAGTGCCGATCAGTCCCTGTTGTGGGGCGAGTGCCAAGGCAGCGGCGCCAATCCTTATATCATCTCCATCGACCTCGCCGGCGACAACCCCACCATCCGCTGCACCTGCCCGGTGAAGCCGCCGCCCTGCAAGCACACCCTCGGCATGCTGGTCGGCTTCATGGAGAAGCCCGGCGCCTTCGCCACTGCCGAAGCTCCCGTCGAACTGTTGGAGAAGCGTGGCAAGAACCAGGAGCGCGCCGAGAAGCGGGCCGAGGCGGCGACCAAGCCAAAGGAGGTCGACCAGGTGGCCTTGGCGAAGAAGACGCGGATACAGCGGGATGCCCTCGATCTGCTGGAGAAGCTGGTCCTTGATACCGCCTCAAGCGGCTTGGGCGCTCTTGATCGGGCCAGGGCCACCGCCCTGGTCCAACAGGCGCGGCAGATGAACGACGCCTACTTGCCCGGCGCCGCCGAGGCTCTGCGTCGCCTGGCGGCCCTGGCGTTGCGTCGCGACGACGACGGTGAAGAGCGCATCTACCAGCTTGAAGAACCTGGCCACGACCTGCCGGACGAACAGCGGCACCGCTTAATGACCCGGCATCTGACCCGCCTCTGGGCCCTGGTGCGCAAGGGCCAGAAGGCCCTCGACGAGAAGCTTGACGAAAGCGCCAGTGACGGCGAGGCCGTGGTTGAAGATCTTCTCGGACACGTGTGGGACTTGGCCGACCTGAAGGCCCAGGGGCATGGTCGGCAGAATCTACGCCTCATCGAACTCGCCGATGAACGCTGGTCCGACAGCGTGCGCGAGGAACGCATCGAGCAGGGTTTCTTCCTCGACCTGGATCACGGCGACATCCTGGTCGACCGCAAGTTCCGCCCCTTCGCCGCCAAGGACAAGATCAAGGAGAAGGACTCCTACGAAAGGCCCATCGACATCAGCGAGGCGGGCATCTACCCCGGTTTCATCAACCGCCGGGTGCGCTGGGAGATCGCCGCCCTT
Organism: Planctomycetota bacterium; assembly: GCA_038213315.1. Taxonomy (GTDB): domain Bacteria; phylum Planctomycetota; class UBA11346; order UBA11346; family UBA11346; genus JBBQTJ01. Next base: position 12,334 of record JBBQTJ010000027.1, on the reverse strand, counting down.
GTCTCGCGCCCGCCGACGGCCAACGACTTCGCCGCCATCCATGCCCAGGCCCTGCCCGCCCTCGACGTCGCGCTGACGCGCTACAAAGAGCAGATTCGCAATCCCCTCGCGCCGGACGATGCGGTGATGCTGCTGCGCGTCGCCGACATCCGTCGCGCCGGCGATGCTCTCGCCCTGGTCGATGCCAAGGGCGCGACCCTGTTGCTGCGCGACTCGCCGCTGACCCGCTGCCGCAGCCTCAACAACTTGGCGATGGCGGCGGGCGCCCGGCTGGCGGAGGGCAAGCTGCTCCAGCCCGCGTCGTTGCTGGTGCGCCTGTATCTCGGGCTGAGCGATGACGCCATCCAGGGCCAGCCGCTGGCCCTGATCGTTGCTTCCGACCACGTCCGTCTGGGGATGTAAGCATGCCACGCGAGACCATCCGCCGTCTGTCCTTTGACATCGAACGCGTCCTCGTCGCCGGGGCCCACCTCGCTGCCGCCGATCCGGCCCTGGCTCGGGACAGGCAAGCCCTCGACGGCCTGGCTGCTCAACTCGGCGCCAAGGCCCCGGTCATCGGCCAACTGGCGGCCGCCACCGGTAAGGCCATCGCCGCCGGCGGTAAGGAAGCCGCGCGCGAACTGGTGGGGCTCGCCACCATGGCGGCGCAGGTGCGCGCGGCCCAGGCCCAGCCCGCCCCGGCACCAACCCTTGAGCCGCTCACGCCCCGGCCCGCCATCGGCACGCCCTGCCGGGCCAAGGAGCTGGGCGAGGTCTATCGCGCCCTGATCGAGACCGGCAAGGGCCGCATGGAAGTGCTGCAGCAGGCCATCGAACGGGGCGACATTGCCGATCTGCGCCTGGTCGAGGCCCTGATCCACGCCATGAACGATGGCTGGATCGGCGACATGGTGGCGACCAAGGCCCTGCCCTGCCTGGGCGCAGCCATCGTCGCTCCGATCCGTTCGGCGATCAACTTTGAAAAGGCCCGGGCCATCGACGGTCGTCGCCTGCGGGCGCTGGTCGCGGTCGATCCGGCTGGTTCCCGCGATCTGCTGTCCCGGGCCCTGGCAGAGGGCAATGCCGAACTGCGCGAGGCGGCCCTTGATGCCATTGCTGACCACGTCCGTGGCGACCCGGCCTTCGAAGCGCCGGTGCTGGAGGTGGTGGCGAAGGAGCGCAGTGGCGGGGTCTTCCGCGCCGCTCTGCGCGCCCTGGCCGGCTACGCCTCGGATGCCACCCTCAGCGCTCTGACGGTCGCCCTCGACGACGCGCGCACCGTCTATGCCGCCGCCGAGGGCCTGGGCCACTCCCGCCATCCCCAGGCCCTGAAGTGGATGCTGGAGCGTCTTCGGCAGGCGGTGGAGGCCGCGGCGGCGGCAAAAAAGGCAGGCACCAAGAAGGATGACAAGGCTCCAGCCCAAGCGGTCGCGCCAGCAGAGATGGTCGGCGTCCTGCTCAAGGCTCTGGCCAAGCAGAAGGATCCACGGATAGCCGGCGTGGCCATGGCGCTCATCGCCGACCACGGCGAAGCCGCTGCCGAGGCCGCTCTGGCCAGTGCCGACGCTAAGCAATTGGCGACCCTGGCTGATCTGCTCGCGAGCGATGATGCCGAACTCTTCCCGGTTGCGGCCAACGCCGCGACCATGCTTGGTTCGGACCAGGTCTTCAAGCGCCTGTCAGCGGTGCTCAGCGACAAGGATCGCGAGAAGAAGCTCGGTCTCGCCCGCATCGAGGCAGCCAGCCACAGCCTGCATGGCGACCTTGATCCGCGCTGGGCAGGTTTCTGTCTCAAGCAGCTCGACGGCCCAGCAGCGGTCCAACAGGTGGTCATTCCGCTGCTTGCGACGCTCAAGGAGACCAAGGCGCGCAAACCCTTGCTCGCCATCCTCGCGAGCGGAAAGAACGCTGCCGTGCTGGCGACGTCCATCCAGGCTCTGGGCGTCATCGGTGGTGTGGCGGTCATCCCCGCCATCCTGGCCTTCCACGATCACAAGGATTGGTCTCTGCGCTGGGCGGTGCAGCACGCGATCATGGCCATCGATGACCCCGCCGCCGTCGACCTCGTCCGCAGCGCTCTGGTGGCGCAGCAGGACCCCGAGGCACATGTGCACGGGAATCTACGGAACCTGCTCCAGCACCTCGAACGCCGCTTCCCCGGCAAGTGAGATCCCGCCATGGCCAAGACTCCCGCCGCCCCGTCCGCTGAGCCGTCAGGCAAGCCCGCCGACCACCTTCGTCCACCGGCCGAGATCCTCTTCGCCGCCGAACTCGCCGCCCTGGCCAAGGCTGACCAGAGCGCGCGACCCGAAGGCTGGCGCCTCTCGCCCCGGGCGGTGGAGACCTACCTCCTTGGTGGCGATGCAGGCGGGATGAAGATCACCCCGAAGTACATTGGCAACCAACGCCTGGTGCAGATCGCCATCGCCAGCCTGGCAACCGATCGCGCCCTGCTGCTGGTGGGCGAGCCCGGTACCGCCAAGAGCTGGTTGTCCGAACACCTCACCGCCGCCATCTGCGGCAGCAGCCTGACCCTGGTGCAGGGCACTGCCGGCACCACCGAGGAGCAGATCCGCTATAGCTGGAACTACGCCATGCTGCTCGCCGAGGGGCCCTCGCCCAAGGCCTTGGTGCCCAGCCCGGTCTACCGCGCCATGGAGCAGGGCTCCATCGTACGTTTCGAGGAAGTGACGCGCAGCCCGGCTGAGGTCCAGGATGCGCTGATCACCATCCTTTCCGAGAAGGTGCTGGCGGTACCCGAACTTGGCATCCATGTCCACGCCCGCCGCGGATTCAACCTCATCGGCACCGCCAACACCCGCGACCGCGGGGTCAACGACATGTCGGCGGCCCTCAAGCGCCGCTTCAACATCGTCGTCCTGCCGCTGCCGGACGATCTTGAACAAGAGGTCGCCATCGTCATGAAGCGGGTGGGCGAGATCGGCAGCCAGCTCAAGCTGCCGGCCCCGCCCCCGGCCGAAGCGGCGGTGGCGCGGGTCGTGCAGATCTTTCAGGAACTGCGCCGGGGTCAGACCTTGGACGGTAAGCAGAAGGTGAAGCCGCCCTCTGGCGTGCTTTCGACCGCGGAATGCATCAGCCTGTTGGGCGGCAGCATGGCACTGGCTGGCCACTTCGGCAGCGGGACGGTCGCCGAGCGCGACATCGCCGCCGGTTTGCATGGGGCCGTGGTAAAGGAGGACGGCAAAGACGTTGCCGCCTGGACCGAGTACCTCGAGAACATCATTAAAAAGCGCGGCGAGGATTGGAAGGAGCTCTACCAGGCCTGCCGAGAGCTGCTGCCGCAGCGGGGCGAGGCCGGCAAGGCCTGAGCCATGACCTGCCCTGACTTCTGTTTTCCGATCCGCCATTTCTCGCCCGCCGGCGCGGTTTTGGTGGAGCGCTGGCTGGAGGCGCGCCAGCCGGACGTGGTGCTGATCGAGACCCCGTCCGATGCGAGCGGACTCTTTCACCACCTGGTCCATGATCAGACCAAGCCGCCGGTGGCGGTGCTCGCCTTCACCACCAGCCGTCCAGTGCGTTCGCTGGTGTTCCCTTTCGCCGTCCACTCACCGGAGTGGGTGGCCATACGCTGGGCCTTCGACCGCAAGCGGCCGGTGCGTGGCATTGATCTGCCCGCCCTGGCCTTCCTTGAGCATTTCCGCCGCCAGGACGAGACGGCAATGGCCGCTGCCGTGGCCGCCGCCGACGCGGCTGAGGGTGATGACGATGCGGATGCGGATGGTGCCGGAAGGGCAGCTGCTGCGGCCGTCGATCCCACTCAGGCCCTCCTCGCCGATCCCGAGGCGGCCATCGCCCGCCTCGCCGGCGATCTCGACCACGAGTCGTGGTGGGAGCGCCACTTCGAATCTCTCGATGATCCAGAGGCCTACCGTCAAGCTGCCTTTGCCCTCGGCCAACAGCTGCGCGCCGTCGCCCCGCGCAGCGACGCCCTCACCCAGGAGCGCGAGGCCTACATGCGCTGGGCCCTGGCCGAGGCGCGCATCACCAAGGTCAAGGGCCGCCTGCCAGTGATCGCGGTGATCTGCGGCGCCTACCACGCCCCGGCCCTGGAAGCCGAAGCGCCCATGACCGACGAGCAGGTGCGCAGCCTGCCGCAAGCCGAGGGCGTCCTCACCCTCATGCCGTACAGCTACGAGCGCCTCGCGCGCCAATCCGGCTACGGCGCCGGCAATCAGGCGCCGCGCTGCTTCGAGCAGCGCTACTGGCTTGGCCTTGCGGGCCGCTTGGGCGATGCTCCGGCCCGGCACCTGGCCGAGGTCGCCCAGCATCTGCGTCGCGAAGGGCAGATCCGCTCCAGCGCCGAGGTGATCGAAGCGGTGCGCCTGGCCAACGCCCTGGCCTCCATGCAGGGCGGCCACGCCCCAGTGCTGGCCGAACTGCACGACGCTGCCATCACCTGCCTGGGCCAGGGCGATGCGCGCGTCGTGGCCAAGGCCCTGCATCTGACCGAGGTCGGCCATGCGCTGGGCAGCCTGCCGCCCGGGGTGAGCCGCACCGCCCTGCAGGACGATTTTCACAGCCGCATCCGCCAATTGCGCCTCGAACGCTGGCTCGCGGACAAAGAGCAGGCGATCGAACTCGACTTGCGCGAAGACCGCACGGTGAAGAGCGCCGAGGCCGCCTTCCGCGACCGTGACCGCTCCACCTTCCTGCATCGGCTGGAGGTCCTCGGCATCGGCTTCGGCGCTACCAGCACCCGTAGCCAGCAGGGCACCAGTAAAGAGGCCTGGCGCTTGCGTTGGTCGCCAGAGTGCGAGATCCGCTTGGCCGAAACCTCGCTGGTCGCCAATTCCATCGAACACGCCGCCGCTTTCGCCCTCGCCGGCCGGCTTGAGGAGGCAGAGGATGTGGGCCAGGCCACCAGCGTCCTGCTGCGCGCGGCGGAGTGCAGCCTGGCCGACGCCCTCAACCTCGCCCTCGCCCGGGTCCAGGCTTTGGCGGTGGAAGAGGCGGCATTTCCCGCGGCCACGTCCGGCATCTTCGACCTCGCCACCCTGCTGCGCTATGGTTCGGTGCGGGCCGTGGATCCGGCACCCTTGCGCCCGATCTTGGGCCAGCTCCACCTGCGCGCCTGTCTGTTGCTGTTCGGCGCCACGGTCTGCGATGATGATGCGGCCCGGGGCATACGCCTGGGCATGGACCGCATCCACGAAGTTACTTTCCTTGCCGAGGAGGGGGTCGACCCGGAGCGCTGGCTGGTGGCAGTTACGGAGGTCGCGCAAAGCGACTCACGCCATCCCTTCCTCTCGGGCTATGCCACCGCCCTACTCATCGAACGCGGCCGCATCGATGACGAGGCCCTCGACCGTGAGGTCGCCCGCCGCCTCTCGCCCGGCAGCGGAGCGGATGTTGGCGTCGCCTGGTTCGAGGGCCTGGTGCAACGCAACCGCGCGGTCCTCTTCCTGCGCCGAGCCCTGTGGGCCTGCCTGGCGCGCTATGTCGATAGCCTGGAAGACGACGGTTTCCGTCGCGCCCTGCTCTACCTGCGGCGGGCCTTCGCCACGTTCGCCCCTGGCGAGGTACGCCAGGTGGTCGCCATTCTGGCCGAGCTTTGGAAGGGTGGCGGCAAAGCCCTGGCCGAGGCGGTCGAGCGCACCCTGGATGCCTCCGAGGTCGCGCAGGCCGCTGCCGACCTCGATGGACTGGACCTCCTATGAACCGCAATGAACGCTGGCGTCTGATCCTGGGCAAAACCGCCGACGCGGACCTGGGCTCTCTCTCCGGAGAGCTTGCCACCCTCGATGCGGCGTTGGGCGTGATCTACGACGAGGAGGAGCGTCCACCTGAAGACGGCGCGCCACGCCAAGGCGGCCTTGGCCCGCGCAGCGGCATCCGCCTCGCCCGCTGGTTGGGCGACATCCGTAGCTATTTTCCCAGCGATGTGGTGGCGGTGATCCAGCAGGACGCCATCGAGCGCAAAGGTCTCAAGCAGTTGCTGTTCGAACCCGAGACCCTGAGCCAGGTCACGCCCAGCATCGAGCTGGTGGGGACGCTCCTATCGCTTAAAGGCATGATCCCCGACGTCACCAAAGAGACCGCCCGCCAAGTGGTGCGCGCGGTGGTCGAGGAGATCACCAAACGCCTGCAGAGCGGCCTTGAGACCGCAGTACGCGGCGCCCTCGACCATTCGCGGCACTCTCCGCTAAAAAGCCTGCCCAACCTCGACTGGAAGCGGACTATCAGCAGTAATCTGAAGAATTACGACCGGATGCGGCGAACCATCATCCCAGAGCGTTTTCACTTTTGGGCACGCCAGCACCGCCGTAAGGAATGGAACATCATCGTCTGCATGGACCAGTCAGGATCGATGGCCGAATCGGTGGTCTATGGCGCAGTGACTGGTGCCATCCTCGCCAGCATGCCGGCCCTGGAAACCCATCTGGTGGTTTTTGATACTGAGGTGGTTGACCTAACAGAGCAGTGCCAGGACCCGGTGGACCTGCTTTTCGGCGTCCAACTCGGCGGTGGCACCGACATCAACCGGGCGGTGACCTACTGCCAGGGCCTGGTCCATGACCCGCACAAGACCATCCTCATCCTCATCACCGATCTATTCGAAGGCGGTAACGCCAAAGATCTGGTCGGTCGCATGGAAACCCTGGCCAGCGATGGCGTGCGCGCGATGGTGATGCTCGCGCTCTCGGATTCCGGCGTGCCCTGCTACGACGAGAACCTGGCCAAGCGCCTGCGCAACTTCGGCATTCCCTGCTTCGGCTGCACGCCGGGCTTGCTCCCGGATTTCCTGGCAGGGGCGATCAGAGGCGCGGATCTTCAGGGGTTGGCGCGACAGTTGGTGAAAGACTAAGCGACTGGCGCAGCGGGCGTTTTTAGCTGTCTATAAACGATAAAAAGAGACAGGACAGAAAAGATGCATCGAAACGACTTGATTGGTCAGCCCCACTGAGCCAACACCGCATCGGCGTCAATCCGGGTTATGATATCTGCCGCGAGCAGATCCTGGACCTCGGCGCGGGCTGCATCCAGGCTCATGCGACCTTTGGACACCGAGTGGCAGATCGCGGCGATGTGGCCCTGCGCGACGCCCTGCGCGACGCCCTGCGCGACGCCCTCAGCCAACACTTTGGCCCGGGCTTCGTTCTTCATCTCGGTGATGACATTGACCATACCTGTTTCCTCAAGGCGCCGTCGGAAGCGGGGTGCGTCTGACTCCCGCAGTTTGGCAAGCTTCGCGGCAAAGGGAAGGAAGCGCTCCAGGTCGTCCACCGGACCTGGTGAGCGCGCCATTTGGGCCAGCAGCGTCACCAGATCCTCGACGGCGTCCTGCACGACCAACGCCGTCAGCATGGCCGCCACCCGGTTCTGCAGGGCGCGCAGTCGGGGTACATCCGCTGGCGTCACCTGCACCACGCGGACTTGCAGGGCGAGCGTGGTCACCCCGGCGACAGTCATCACCAGTCGATCCGGCACCGGCTGCGTGGTCGGCTCGGTCACCAGAACCACCGGCAGCACTGCTGCAGCAGGATGGCGCAGCGCGAGATCCGCAGAGTACCACAGCACCCGGCGCAGATCGACCTTGCGCGCCGCTGACCAATGCTCGATCAGCGTGATCACCACCTGGCTGCCATCGGCCCAGGAGGCCAGCAGCGCGATGTCCAAGAACCGGCTCGGTTCGCCCAGATCCGGCAACGTCGACTCCTGCGACAGGATGTCGATGCGCAACGGTTGGCCGCGCTCGGCCAGCAGTTCGGGAGCAAAGACCTCGATGGTCTCCCGTGGGTAGGCGGCGAAGAGGGCTTTGAAGCCCCGATCCTCGGTCATCTCCCCGGTGTCGGTCATGGACCTCACCATGCTGGAGCGGTACGGCACGGCAAGCCACGGCATCAGGCTGTACGGCACCTCCATACACCGCGACCGTTGCAGGGGGTCCAGCGGCGCAGAACCCTGACCCATGACGAGGATTCCGGACATTCCGGCCGCTAAAATTCTGGAAAGCCCACTTCAATCTCGTACGCTTGACTATACAGAAGTCGGCTCGCGCACATCGCCCCACTCCAGGTCGAAGCGGGCGAGATATTTCTGCAGGCGATCGGCATCATTGGCGGTCTTGCGCGATAGGCGCGACACCGCGAACAGCGCGCGGCCGGCATCCGACAACGAGTGCGAGCACCGACAGACGCGTACCACCTCGGCGAGTTGCACGCGGTCGAAGCGGTCCAACTGATCGGCCTTGGGCCCAAGGATCCCGGCCAGCGGATCGTCACTGGGATCGCTGGGCGGGTGCCATTGTGACGACAGGCGCGACGTTTCCTCGCGCACCAAGTCTTCGTCGATGCGGCCGCTGGTCGCCAGGGTCGCCATGCGGGTCACCGCCGAGCCGAGGTCGCGGAAGTTGGCACTCCAGGCCGAGTCGGGGGCCATAGCGAAGCGCAGAAAGCGTTCGCGGGCCTCGCGGTTCATGGTCACGCGCCGGCCGCCGTTGCGAGCGAAGCGCTCCAGTTCGTAGTCGAGGTTGGGCTCGATGTCCTCGCGTCGCTGGGCCAGGCCGGGGAGGGTGAAGGTCCACAGATCGATGCGTGCCAGCAGGTCCTCGCGGAAGCGGCCCTCGCGTACCGCCGTACGTAGGTCGCGGTTCGAACCGGCGATCAATTGAAAGTCGGACAGCACCGGCTTGTCGGCGCCCAGCGGCAGGAAGACCTTGTCCTCCACCGCGCGCAGGAGCATGGCCTGCTCATCGAGACCGAGTTCGCCAATCTCGTCGAGGAAAAGCACGCCGCTGTCGGCGCGCTTGAGCAAGCCTTCGCGGTGGGTCACCGCTCCGGTGAAGGCGCCCTTGCGGTGGCCGAAGAGGGCCGAGCCAGCGGCATCGCCGCGCACCGTGGCGCAGTTCAGCTCGACGAAGGGACCGTCGACCAGGTTGCGCGCCTTCTTCAATTCGAAGATGCGCCGGGCCAGCACCGTCTTGCCGGCGCCGGTCGGGCCACCCAGGAGGATCGGTGCCTGCGTTGCCGCCGCGACCTGCTCGATCCGGCCGATCAGCGTGGCAAAGGCGGGATTGCGGGTCGGGATGCCGGCGGTCAGCACCGCGGCGCCGGCGGCGCGTTCCTCGGCAAAGCGCGAGGCGAGTTTGTCGTACTTCGACAGATCGAGGTCGATGATGGTGTGCGTGCCGCTGATCGTGGCCTGGCCATCGCCCTGGCGATCATCGGGGCCGCGCTTGGTGCCTGGCTGGGTCTGCACGATGCGGGCGGGGTAGTGGCGCGACTCGGTGAGCAGGAAGAGGCAGATCTGCGCGACGTGGGTGCCGGTGGTGATGTGGACGAGGTAGTCCTCTTCGTCCGGCTTCCACGGGTAGCCGGCGGCAAAGCCCCACAAGGCTCCGTAGACGCTCTCAAAGTCCCAGGGATCGGTAAACTCGATATGCCGGCTCGTCACCGCGGTGGCGGGCGAGACCTGGCGGATGTCGTCGGCAATACCAGCCGCCAGATTATCAAAGCGCCGCTGGTGCAGCATCTCGAAGCGGCTGATCGCCAGGTCGTCCTGCATGTGCAGCCCAACCGAGGGGCGCCAGCGGTTCCAGCGCTTCTGGTCACGCCCAGCGTCGAGAGTCGGGCCGAGCAGGCCGATGGCGATCAGAGGGCGGGGCTTGGGCATGACTCTCCTATAAGCGATAAAACTCGCTAATCAACGATATGAGAGGTAGGCGCCGCGCCACAGAACGATTCACGAAAACAGTATAAAGCCATTTTTTGCAAATAAATAAGGCGAATTGATCAGCTATTGGTCCGGCTGGCACAGCCTTCGCCAGAGGCCCTTCGCGGGACGCACCAGGGCGACCCCGGCATCTGCCGGATCCGACGCCTCCATCGTGCCCCGCTTATCGGGTCCCTGACCCACTCGTTGAGATCGAACTGAACCCGGACGACGACGGGGTGGCGGATGGCGCGAGCCATCCACGGCAACCAGGCTCTGCGGATCATCGATCCCCGCTGACGTTGCCGGCACCCCGTCGCCGCCTTTGCACCACAGGGTCACTATGACCACCGATCCATCTGTTTATGCCAGGATCCTGGCCGCAGCGCAGCCGCAGCCGCCCCAGCGTCGCTGGATCCACGTGTTCGCGGTGGCGAACCATGCGTGTGCCCTGCTCTATCGCGATGGCCGTTTCATGGAACGGGTTGGACCGGGGCGTCACTGTCGCTTCGGATCGGGATGGCAGGCCGAGAACTATGACCTCCGCCAGCGGCAAGTAGTGGTGGCCGGGCAGGAACTCTTGACCGCCGACCGCAACCCCGTGAAGGTGACCGCGCTTTTGACCTTCGCCGTGTCGGATCCGGTGCGGCTCGCGTCGTCCGCTCAGTCGCCGGCTGAGGTCCTCTACCACGCTGCCCAACTGGCCCTGCGTGAGGCGGTGGCGTCCACCTCGCTTGATGCCTTGCTGGATCGTGCCACGGCCCTTTCCGCAGTCCTCGATGCCGTCTTGGTCCCGGTGGCGGAGTCGCTGGGCTATGCCCAGGTCCGCCTCGCCATTCGCGATCTGATGCTCTCGGCGGAGCTGAAGCGAGCCTACGCGGCCGTGGTGATGGCGCGCCAGGAAGGATTGGCGGCCTTGGAACGCGCGCGCGGCGAGCATGCTGCCCTGCGTTCGCTGGCCAACGCAGCGCGACTGCTCGACGAGCACCCGTCCCTGGCCCAGCTCAAGACCCTCCAGGTCGTGGGCGACGCCTTGGCCAAGGGGGGATCGACTATTGTGATTGGCGAGAGCGCCCTGCCGCTGCGGCCGACCGGACGTGGAGGTGCCCATGCGCCCTGATATGCAGCACCTCCTGGTCGAACGCGGGCATGCCGGTACGGGCTACACCCGCTACCAACCGAAGGGATGGTCGGCGCGGTGCCGTTTTCGCACCGAGGGCGATGACCAGCGAGAATCGTTCATTAGCCCGCGGCGCAGGCCGCAGTTCAGCGAGAATCTCGCCCCGCTGCGCAGGTATCTGGCCGCCCAGGTGGGACGGCCATGGGCCAAGGTCTACAGTGAGATCCGCAGCCAGGTGGATGCGGATTCTGCAGTCCAATACCACATCCTCCAGCACCTCTACGATTGCTTGGCGGTGAAGGTCCTGCGGGAAGCGGATGGCGCGCTGTGGTATCATCGCGCGTGGGGTGGCCTGCGTCCCCTGCGCGGATCTCACATGCAGCAGTACGTCTGCCCGGACACCGGCCTGATCCGTCTGGTCAAGCGCCGGCACCGGGCGCCGACCGTGCCGGTGTCCAGGGATTCCTTGCCTGCCGATGGCCCTGACCATGAGTTCCTTGACCTCGCCGGCCAGTGGTACGAGGTGTGGTGGGGCATGGTCAATCAGCACGGAACGCTCATGCGCACCATCGTGCGCAAGCGTCAACTCGGCCACAAAGAACTTCGCACCCTCGGTCTTCGGTATTGAAGCCGCACGTTCACCAGGAAAGGTCACATTATGTCAAACCATGAACTCATCACCGTCGCCGACGCCAAGCCGATCAAGGCCTGGATCCGTGGCGTACCGCTTGAGGACTCGGCGCGCGCCCAGCTCGTCAACGCCGCCCGCATGCCCTTCATCCATCATCACATCGCGGTGATGCCGGATGTGCACATGGGGATCGGCGCCACCGTTGGATCGGTGATCCCGACTGTCGGAGCGATCATCCCCGCGGCGGTGGGCGTCGACATCGGTTGCGGTATGTGCGCGGTGCGCACCTCTTTAACCGCCTCGGATCTGCCCGAGTCCCTGCGTGCGCTGCGTCGCGCCATCGAGGCGGCCGTGCCCCATGGCCGCAGCGATAACGGCGGCGCGAACGACCGCGGCGCCTGGCACGACGTGCCTCAGCGGGCGCGGAACCTGTGGCAAGAGCACCTGGCGGTGCGCCACGATGTGATCTGCGCCAAGCACAAGCGCCTCGACCGAGGCAACGGCATCAACCACCTGGGCACCCTGGGTACCGGCAACCACTTCATCGAGGTGTGCCTGGACCAGGACCAGCGGGTGTGGTTCCTGCTGCACTCCGGGTCCCGTGGTATCGGCAACCGCTTCGGCCAGTACTTCATCGAGTTGGCCAAGCAGGACATGCGTGCCAACGCCATCAACCTGCCCGACCAGGACCTGGCGTACCTCAAGGAAGGGACGCAGAAGTTCACCGATTACGTGGAGGCGGTGGAGTGGGCCCAGGACTACGCCCGGCTGAACCGCCAGGTGATGATGGAGCTCGTGGTCGACGCCGTGCAGTCGACCCCGGGCATCCCGCCGTTCACTGCGTGGATCGAGGCGGTGAACTGCCACCACAACTACGTCGCCCGCGAGCGGCACTTCGGCGAGGACTGCCTGGTGACCCGCAAGGGCGCGGT
>JBBQTJ010000026.1:0-18952 GCA_038213315.1 Planctomycetota bacterium | reverse complement strand
GGGCATGTGGATTGGCTGCATGGGCATGGGCTGAAGTGCTATGTGGTGCTGAACACCTTGCTGCACGACGATGAGTTCCCCAAGGCTTTGGAGTTGGCGGCGGCGGCGCATCGGGCAGGGGTGGATGCCACCATCGTGCAGGATCTGGGGCTGTGGTCGCTGCTGCGGCGCGAGCTGCCGGGCTTTGAGCTGCATGCCTCGACCCAGCAGACGGTGCACCATCCGTCGCAGCTTGCCGCCTTGGCGGGGATCGGCTGCAAGCGGGTGGTGTTGGCGCGCGAGCTATCCCTGGCCGAGGTGCGGGCCTGCACGGTGGCGGGGGCGGCCTTGGGCGTAGAGACCGAGCACTTTGTGCATGGCGCCTTGTGCTACGCCTTCTCGGGCCAGTGCCTGATGTCCAACTTCGCCGGGTGCCGCAGCGCCAACCGCGGCACCTGCGCGCAGAACTGCCGCTACGACTACGTGGCTGGCGGTGACGCGCCCGAGACGCGCATCAGTCTCAAAGATCTCAATCTGCTGGGGCGGGTCGGCGACTTGGCGGATGCCGGCGTGGCCTCTTTGAAGATCGAGGGGCGGCTGAAGGGGCCGGACTATGTGTATACGGTCAGCCGGGCCTATCGCGCGGCGGTGGATGCCTGGGCGACAGGCAAGCCATTCGCGGAGCGCGATGCGCAGGAACGTCTCAAAGAGGTCTTCGCCCGCACCGCTGGCGATCAGCCCCTGGCGGCCCGCTATGACGACGCCGCGCGCCTGCATCGCTATGAGCCTGAAGCCGATCGTCAGCCTGACGCCGCGCTGCTGCGCTGCGACCGCGCCCGAGGCGAGGCGGTGCTGCGCAGCACGCACGCCGTGGTGGCGGGGCAGGGCTACCGCTTTGCCGTAGGCATGGTCACCGGCGGTTTCCTGGTGATCCACGCGTCGGCGGGGCGGAACAACGAATGGACCTGCCGGATCCGCATCGCCGAGCACGGACCGCGTCTGCCCGCCGGACTGGACCTCTTCCGCAACAGTGATCACGAACGGCGCCGGGAAGCGGACAGCGCCATGGCCGCCGTTCCGCTGGACGCGAGTACGCCGACGGTGGCGGTGGGCCTGCATCTGGTGCTGCGCGCTGGCCAGCCCGCGCAGGTGCGTGGAACGACGGCGGACGGTCGGCAGGCTGAAGTGGTTGGGACGGTGGCGGTGGCGCCCGCCACGGGTCGTCCGGTCACGCTGGAGTCCTTGCCCGACAGCTTGGGAGCCATGGGCGGCACGGCCTTCCGGGCTGAAACGTTTGGCCTGGATGCGGACACGCCGCTGTTCGTTCCGGCGGCCGAGCTGAAGCGCCTGCGTCGCGACTTGGTGACAGCGCTGGAGGCGCAGCCCATTCCGACACCGGTCATGCCGACGTGGACGCCGGCCGAGCCGGTGCAGGCCCGGCGTCGCGCTACCAAGCTGTGGGTGGCGGTGGGCAGCCTTGAAGCTGCGCACGCGGCCTTGGCAGCGGGTGCGACCGCGGCCTGGCTTGATGATGCGGCCTTGGACCTGTGGGGTGCGTCAGCCCCGACTCTGCCGCGCCTGCCGGGCCTGTGGCTGCGCCATCCCGCCACCGCGCCGCTCTCGCCCCACCTCGCGGCCATTGGCCTGCCGGTGGTGGCCGGGCATCTTGGCGTGCTCGTCGCTGCCGTCGCCGCGGGTCTGGCGGTGGTGGCCGATCACAGCCTGAATATCTGCAATCTTGAGGCCCTGCGTCAGGTCGGCGCGTTTGGCGCCATGGGCGGCGTGCTGAGTCTGGAAGACAGCGGCCGCGAGGTCGCCCGGGTCATGGCCCGCATCGGCGCGGGCGACGCGCCCGTGGCCGCGCTCTGCGTCCACGGCCGTCTGCCCAGCATGCTGACCCGCCAGGACCATGGCCTGCGCGTGGGCGAGGTGCGGGATTTCCGCGCCGTGCCCGCCGACGGCGGCTTGGCCTACCAGTGGCAGCGCCGTCACCACGACACCGTGGTGTGGGAAGGCCGCCGCCTCTGCGCCCCCGAGCACGTCCAGCCCACTGCCGGCCTAGTGGACGCCTGGCTTTTGGAACTCGCCGATCTGGACGCGGCGGCCGTCACCGCCCTGGTCGGCGCCTACGCCGCCCTGCGCGATGGTGGCGACGCGCAGGCGGTGCGCGACCTCGCCGCGCTGCACGCCCCCCATGGCTTGTTTCCGGGACACCTGGAGCTGGGCAGCCGCGAACTGGATCGGGTGGTGTCGGGATTGGGGGAGTGACGATGGAGATTCCGCGACATTGGGCCGAAGGTCGGATCTCGATGACGCGTGCCGATGGTCGGGTGTTGACCCTGCGTCGCTTCGGCTGGTCATCGGAGTCGCCGGCAGCGGCCCAGCGCCACGCCGACGAGCGAATCCAGCAAGCAGCCACGCAGGCACAAACGGAGCGCAAGCCCACCCGATGCGAACGGAAGGTCGCATATGCGGGCGCCGAGGGCCTGCCCATTCGCGAAGAGATTGTCAGTGAACATCCCGAGATCGGCGGCATCGTCACCCGCAATGGCTACGGCGCGCGGTGCCTTAACATACCCAACATCCTGTTTGCCGACGTCGACCTGGGCGAGCCCCACGAGCGTTGGCGTGCGGTGCGCCGTTACCTTGGCATCATGGTGGTCTTCGCGGTGATGGTGCTGGTCCTCGGATTGATGGGACGCCATATCCCCGTGCTGGCCCTGGTGGTGCTGTTCACGGCTGTTTGCCTGCCCGTCACCTGGCTCCTGGTGCGGGCCTGGCGCGCGTGGCGCGTGGCTGCGCAGCCCTCTCTGGCCCTGGCGCCAGTGCAGCGCTGGTGCGCCGCCCATCGGGACTGGCGCATCCATGCGTATCGTACTCCGGCCGGGCTACGCTTGCTGGCCACCCATGCCCCCATCGATCCCCGCGGCGAAGAGGCGACTAGTTTTTTCCAGGCGGTTCGCGCGGATCCGGTCTATCGGCGGATGTGCCAGCGGCAGGACTGTTTCCGCGCTCGGCTCAGCCCCAAGCCATGGCGGATCGGCATGTCTGCGCGGATTGGTTGGGGGGTCTGGCCCGTGACCACAGACCAGGCGAGTACACGGCGCACGGCCTGGATCGAAGTCTATGAGCAACGCGCCACCAACTTCGCAGCCTGTTCATGGCTGGGCGAATTCGGGCAGGGGGACGAATGTCCGCAGGGACGTGCCGTTCGCGAACTGCACGACCGGCTCTCCCAGGTTGGTCGAGACTTGCCCATAGCGTGACCTCGCCTGGTTTGCCCAAATGCTGCTCGGATTGGCCCCACCACGTGTACACTAGGACCGTGGTCGTCCGGACAACACTGGCGCTACCGGCTTTTCCCACACCATGCCCGCGATGTCCGATGACCATGATCCGGCCCAGGCGATCCAGGCGCTGCTGTCCGCGCTGGCGGGTGGCGCCGGCGCGGCGCCCGTGCGGCAGCGCCTGCGCGACTGGATCGCGGAGGGCTGTCCCCCCGGGGTGGACGCGGGCATGATCGCCGACGAGGCCATGGCGGCGGCCCACGGGCATTACGCCAACGGCGGCGCGACGGAGGCCGAAGGCGTCGAGGACTGGCTGCGCGGCTATGCCCGCTTCGCCCTGCTCAGGGCGGTGCAGGAACGACGGCTGAGCCGCTGACGGCGTGTGCGCGGGCCACTGACGGCAGCCCATTGCCCCCGCAAGCGCTCATCCTGCGGCAGGAGTGATCGCTGCGGCCACGGCGGCGACGAATTCGGCTTGGCGATAGGGCTTGTTGAGCATGGTCTTGATCCCCAGCTTCCGCAAAGCCGCCACATCCTCCTCTTGGGAATATCCGCTGCAGAGGAGGATCCGCGCCTGGGGATTCAGGGCGCAGATCCGCTCGCAGCAGGAGCGGCCGTTCATCACCGGCATGACCATGTCGACGACCACCAGGGCGAAGCCGGCAGTGTCGGCGGCATACAGCGTCACCGCCTCGGCTCCGTTCACCGCTTCGACCACGGTGAAGCCCAGGCTTTCCAGGATCATCCGTGCGGTCGTGCGAAGCATCTCTTCATCCTCGACGAGCAGCGCCCGGCCGCTGCCACGGAAGGCCGGTGCCGCCTCGACCGGCACTGGGTCACTGACAGCGACGCCGGACAGCGGCAGCAGCACGGTGAAGGTCGTGCCCCGGCCGACGTCGCTTGCCACGGTGATTGCGCCATGGTGCTGACGCGCCGTGCCATAAGCCGTCGTAAGCCCCAGTCCGGTGCCTTGCCCCAACGGCTTGGTGGTGAAGAACGGGTCGAAGATGCGCGGCAGATGTTCTGGAGCTATGCCCCGGCCATTATCAGTGGCGGTGAACTCGAGGTAGGCGCCAGCGGCCAACGCGAAACCGCCATACTGTTCATCGCCGGCCTGGATCTGCACGTCACGGGTTGCAAACACCAGGGTTCCGCCCTCAGGCATCGCGTGCGCGGCATTGATGCCGAGATTGAGGAAGAGGTTTTGCAGCCCGCTGAGGTCGCCTTCGACCAGGTCCTGTAGCGCTTCGAGCCGGACCTGCAGGACGATCCGCTTGTCGAGGCTGTGCTCGAGCAACGATACCGCACTGGTCACTGCTTCATGGAGATGGGTCGGCGCCAATGCCATTTGGCCTTTGCGGGCGAAAGTCAGGAGTTTGCGAGTGAGCCCGGCGGCCCGATCGCTGGCGCTGAGGATGGCATCCAGGAGGCGACCGCGCTTTTCGTGGTCGTCCATGCGGATCCGCAACAGATCCGCTGCCACCATGATGCCAGCGAGCATGTTGTTGAAATCATGGGCGATGCCGCCGGCAAGCTGACCCAGCGCATCAAGTTTGCGGCTTTGCGCGAGCTGCTCTTGCAGGGCGTATTCCCCTGTGACATCGCGGAAGACCAGCACGACACCGACCACCGCGCCATCATCATTGCGGATCGGCGCACCGCTGTCGGCGATCTGGCGTTCGCTGCCGTCGCGATGGATGAGCGCCGTGTGGTTGGCCAGGCCCACCACCAGATTGGTGGCCAGGACGCGTTCCACCGGGTTCACGCAGGGGGACCGGGTCCCGGCATTGATGATCTGGAAGATCTCGGGCAGGTCCCGGCCACTGGCTTCGGCCTGCGACCACCCGGTCAGGGTTTCCGCCACTCGGTTCATGCGCGTGACCCGACCCTGGGCATCGGTGGCGATGACAGCGTCGCCGATGGAATCAAGGGTGATGCGCTGGTGCTCTTCGCTGGCCCGCAGCGCCTGTTCGGCGCGTTTCTGCTCGGTGATCTCAAGAAAGGCGGCGACAAAGCAGTTCGGCTCGGTGCGATAACCGACACAGTCGTACCAACGATCATTGGCCAGCAGATGCTGCTGGAAGCGGATCGATTCCCCGGTGCGGGCCACGTGACCGAAGCGGCCGATCCAGTCGAATGGATCGTGTTCGATGCCCGGGAAGGCCTCCGTCACCAGCTTGTCACGCGGATCAACCCCGGTCAGCAGCAGGTAGTTGGCGTTGGCATCCAGGAACAGGTAGTCGATGTCCCGGCCTGACGCATCGCGGATCATGCGATGATGCGCCACGCCGATCGGACTGTTTTCGAACAAGGCGCGGAAGCTGCCTTCGGCGGTCGAGCTGCGGGCCTCGGCCTCATGACGGGCGGTGACATCCTCGAACAGCACGATGGCGCGGTGGGGGCGCGCGGCGCCCGGGGTGAACTGGGGAGTGGCGCTGACCTGGATCCAGCATCGGCCCTTACGCAAAGGATCTGAAATCCCCAGCAGGCGCGAGGTGACCGTCGCGCCGGTCCGCAGGGCGACCATCGCCGGATGGTCATCGCCAGCGATGGGCTGCCCCATCGCATCGATGGCATGCCAGCGGGGATCGCGCGAGGTCAGGCCCAGCAACTGGTCCGCCGTCAGGCCGAGAATGGTGCAGGCCGCAGGATTCACCGCGATGATATGCCCGTCAGCGGCGTGGATCACGACCCCCAGGGGCATGAGGTCGATCACCGTGGACATCCAGTCACTCGTGCGGGGATCAGTCATGGGGGCCTCTTCCTCTATTGCCATGAGGCTACGGAATCCCGCAACGAGTTCCATCAATGGCTAGGTGAATCCTCTATGCCTATCACGGAAGGCATCCTGGTAGCCACATCGAGCAGTTAGATTGACTGCCAGTCCACAGATTTTGAACGCTGATCGGGTCAGACCCTGGCCTGTGCGCTGCGTTGCGCCGAGCAGGCGCTGGCGATCACCGGCTTAGTGGGTGGGCTGGCAACGCAGATGCCTGCGCTTGGGCCTAGCTCACGGGGCGGGGTCGCCGGTAACCGCGACCAGGACCAGCAGCGCGCTGGCGGCGGCGGCTTCGGCGCGGCGGCGGCTGGTGCCGGTGCCACTGGCGCTGTGGCCGTTGATGCTGACCTGGGCCAGGAACTCGGGGGCGTGGTCGGTGCCGCCGCAGCGTTCGCAGAGGTAGTCGGGCAGGCGGCGGTGGTGCTCTAGGCACCAGCTCTGCAGGGCCAGACGCGGGTCGGGCTCAGCGGGCGGGGGCAGCTCCATGTGCGCTTCGAAGAGGCGGCGCACGGCGCGGCATAAGGCGGGCCAGCCACCTTCCAGGTAGATCGCGGCCAGCAGGCCCTCTACTAGGTTGGCGCGCACCGAGACCGGGATGCCGCCGGGCAGGTTGGCGGTCTTGCACCAGGTCAGCAGGCCGACGGCGTCGCAGACCTCGGCCAGCAGCATCCGGCTGCCCAGGCGCGATTTCAGCCGCGATAGGCCGCCTTCGTCGAGCTGGGGATAGCGTTCATAGAACCACTCGCAGAGGGCCGCTCCCAGCAGGGCGTCGCCCAGGAATTCGAGGCGTTCGTTGGCCAAGGCACGTTTGCTTTCGGCGGGCAGATTGGCGCCCAGGCTGCTGGCGTGGGTCAGGGCCTGGGTCAGCAGGTCGTCGTCCTGCATCAGATGACCGGTCATGGCCGCGATCGCGGCGCGGCGTTCTTCACGGGCTGCCCGGGCGATTTCGTCGGCCATGGGCGGCACCGTGGGGCGATCCCCGGGCGGTCAACGGCGGTCACATCCGGGCCTGCGGACCCGTTTCATCCGTTGATCCGATGCCGATGCTGGCTGCCGGTGGAGTGACAACCGATGCTGATCCGTGCTTTTGCCTTCTTCTTGGCGGCGCTGCCTTTGTCGGCGGCGGAGTGGTCCTGGCCGGCGAGCCAACAGGGCGAGGCCCTGCCCGCTGGCTGGACCCTGGCCAAGGCGGCCACCAGCAGCGCCACCGTGGCCTTCGCCGAGGGCGCCCTGGTGCTGGCCGCAGACCGCGGCTGGCACGCCATGCTGCAGCGCGAGCTGGACCAGGTCGACGGCAGCGACGCAGCGCCCCTGCGCTTCGAGGCCAGCATCGCCAGCCTGACCGCTGGCGTGCCCAAGGGCGGCCCGACCGGTATCGCCCTGTACTGGACGCCGCGGCATTTCGTCATGCTCGGCCAGGCCTCGTGGCACGGCTACACCCCCGATCCGGACCGCACCGGGGAGCCGCAGCGCCGGCGCGCCTGGTGCACTGTCGACGACGGCACCGAGCGGCGCTCGCTGGCCAGCCAGACCGAGGTGCGCCAGGGCGAGGTGCCGGGTTTCTACCGCATCATGGTCACCAGCCGGGCGATCAGCGCCCAGGTCAGCGCCGACGGCATTACCTATGAGGAGGTGGCCAACCTGCCGCGCGCTTCCGGCGGCTTCGCCGGGCCGCCGCGCCTGGCTCTGGTAGGCCGGCCCTGGTGGGGCGAGCCCGGCAAGGAGCCGGCGGGCCTGGCGGCTGACGCGCCAGACGGGCGTCTGACCGGCGAGCGCGCCGCCTGGCGCATCGACGACGTGCGTCTGACCACCGACTCGCCGGCCCTGGGCGCGGACGCCCGGCCCCTGCCGGTCGCGCCCGAACGGGCCCAGGCCCTGGCCGCGGCCTTCACCGTGCCGACGCGCTGGGAGGTGGGCGGCGCCGTGCCCTTCGACCAGAAGCGGGTCGGCCTGCTTCGCGATGCCGCCAGGTCCGGCGCCACCTCACTGGCGGACGGCACTGCCCTGGCCTGGAAGGAGCTGAAGCGCCCAAAGGGCAGTGTGACGCCGGTGGTCCCGGTCGAGCAGGTGCTGCCGGTCGGCGACCGCCAATTGGTGGTGCTGCGTACGCGCATCCACGCCGAGCAGGCCCGCCGCGAGCGCGTGTGGTTCGACGGCGGAGCCCGCGGCCTGTGGGTGTGGGTCGACGGCCGGCCGGCGGGCGAGGAGTGGGTCGGCGACGGCCAACCGTCGCTGGATCCGGACCGCCAGTCAGCCCTGGTCCATCTGCGCGCTGGCGACACCTGGCTGGTGGCGGTGGTGGCGACCCATCGGCAGCAGTTCGGCGCGTCCTTCGCCCTGCGCCATGCCCCGGCCGATCCGCTGTGGTGGAGCGCCCTGCACGAGCGCCTGGCCACCACCTTCAAGGAGGACGAGCACGCGCCTGACGACTGGCTGGCTGCCGCCCGCTGGCGCGAGGCCGCCGGCGATCCGGCCGGCGCTGCGGGGCTGCTGGAGCGCATGCTTGCCATCGAGGGCCTGGACGACGACCAGGTCGAGGCCGCCAGCGGCGCGCTGGCGCGTTTGGCCCGCCAGCGGCGCGCTGGCGAGGCCGAGCGGGCCGCGCTGCGCCGCCTGGCCGACTGGCGCGCCCAGGGCCTTGAGGGTGTCGCCCTGGCCCGCCGCCTGCTGGACGAGGCGCGGCGCTGGACCGCTGCGGGCTTCAATGCCGAGGCCATCGCTGCCCTCGACCGGGCCGCCGCGGTGCCCGGCATGGTCGGCGATGAGCAGGTCGACTTGGCCTATGAGCGGGCGCGCCTGCAGGCCGGCCAAGGCGATCCGCGCGGCGCCCGCAGCACGCTGGAGAACCTGGTCCGCGTGCTGTCCGCCACCCATCCGGCGCAGAGCCAGGTGGCCCAGTTCACCGCGGTGCTGGCCGCCCGCGCCGGCGACAATGGCCCCGGCGACGCGTTGCTGGAGCGCTGGACCACCGCCGCGCCGCTCCAGGCCGAGGGCCTAGCCAACCTGCTCGCCGGTGCCGCCCTCGAACGCCAGGACCAGGGCCGCCGCTTGGCGATGCTTCAGCGCCTAGCGGTGTTGACCGCCGGCCGGCGCAGCGCCTGGTACGACGCCCAGGTCCAGTACGCCGAGGCCCTGGTCCAGCCCGCCCAGCCGCCGGCCGAGAAGGCCGTGCCGACGGCGCCGTCGGACGCCGCCGCCAGCGCCGCCGTGGCGCAGTACCAGGCGGCGCTGGCGACCATGCCGTGGCGCGACCACGCCGGCGTGGCGCCGCGCCGGCAGCGGGCCGAGTCCGCGCTCAAGGACCGCAAGCCCCAGGCCGCCCTGGCCCAGCTGCGCGTGGCCTACCTGCTGGCCACCTTGTGCGAGGACGAGGCCGGACGCCGCTTGGCCACGGCAGCGGCCCAGGTCGGCGACGCGGCCGCGGCCGCGGTGGCCTCCGCCGGCAACGCCACGGCGACGATGGACCCGGGCTGGCAGGTGATCGGACCCTTCCCGCTCGACAACTGGAGGGCCTATGGCCGGGTCATCGTCGATCCGAACAAGGTCGACCTGGGCAAGGAGGTCGAGGGGAAGAAGTGGCGGAAGGTTCCGCCCGAGGCCTTCCCCGAGAGTCGCACCATCGACCTGAGCAAGATGTGCGTCGGCGACAACATGGTCGCTTTCGCCTACCGGGAGTTCACCGTCAAAAACGCCGGCCGGGCCGAACTGAGCTGCGGCGCGGACGACGGCTTGGTGTTGTGGGTCAACGGCCGGAAAATGTACGAAGACCGTGAGCAGCGCGGCCTGACGCCCGATTCCATCGTGGTGCCCGTGACCCTGGTGGCGGGCGTGAACCGGGTCCTGGCAATGATCCAGAATGGGAGCGGTGGATGGGCCTTCCAGTGCCGGCTCGACGCTGAGGCGGCTGATCCCCTGGGCGTTCAACTGGCGGCTATGGGCTTGAACCCGGCCCTGCACGAGCCCTACCAGGCCGCCCTGCACCAGCTCGCCGACAAGGCCCGGCGCACCGGCCGTCTGGACGAGGCCGCGGCGCTGTCGCGCACGGCGGTGCGTGGCTTCCCCGAAGCGCCTGGCCGCCAGCTTGAGACCGCCGGCCTGTGGTGGGAGGGCGGTTTCGACGATGCGCGCCTAGCGCGGGAGCTGGGCTGGTGGGCCGCCGGCCTAGCGGAGCGCGAGGACGTGTCTCCGGCGCAAAAGGACCAGCCGCGCCCCGGCCTGGCGCTCCGCCTGCGGGCCCTGCACCTGCTGTCGCTCTGCGGCGACGAGGAGGGCATGCGTGAGCTGGCCTGGCGCGGACGCCTGACCACTCTCGCGGGCGACGAGATGGCTGTGCTTCTTGCCCACGAGGGCGAGGCCTTCCGCCGAGGCGGCCAGCCCGGGCCGGCGGCCGAGCGCTTCCGCCGCGCCCTGGACGTGGGCCTGGTGGACCAGTACTGGCGTGACCGCATCACCAAGCAGCTGCCGGGCCTGAGCCGCGCGGCGCGCACCGCGGGCCCGCCGCTGCGCCCCGCACTGGAGGCGGCGACGTTGCTGAACACCGTCGAGCGCGCCGCCGCCGGCGGCGACGCCGAACGCGCCGCGCGGGGCTGGCAGCGCCTGATCGCCGAGCTGTCCGACCAGGCGGTGGCCGAGGACGGCCGCTGGGTCGGCGCCGGCGTGCTGGCCCAGGAGCGCCTGCGCGCCGCCAGCCCCGCCATCCAGGCCCAGTACCGCACCCTCTTCGAGCCGGTGGCGGGCGCCGCCCTGGCCAAGGCGCGCCAGCTCGGCGGCCGGGCCGCGCTGGAGGGCGTGGCCGCGCGCTTCCCCCTGACCGCCGCCGCCGCCCAGGCCCTGGGCGAGGCCGCAGCCCTGGCCCTGGATGCGGGCGATCCCGCCGCTGCCGCCGATGACTACGCCCGCCTGGCGCAGGACGCCAGCGGGGTGGTGCGGGCCCAGGCCCTGGCCTGGGTGGCCCTGTGCGCGGCCCAGGCCGGCGACCGGCAGCGTGCCGACGCGGCGCTGGCGCGGCTCGAACGGGAGCACGCCGCAGACGCGCTGACCATCGCCGGCCGGCCCCAGGCCGCCGGCGCCTGGGCCGCGGTACAGCGGCGCCAGCTTGCCACCGCCCCCGCGCCTGCGCCCTGGCTGGGCGCGGGCGGCGACGCGCGGCGCACCGGCCAGGCCGTCGGCGCGCCGGTGCCCGGCGGCTGCGCTTGGCTGACCACGCTGCCGGTGGCGGCCGCAGATCAGGGTTGGGACCTGCGCCTGGCGCCGGCGGCGTGGCGCCACGCCGGCCTGCAGCCGGCCCTGGGCGGCGGTCTGGCCCTGGTGCACACCCTCGACGAGAGCTTCGCCATCCGCCTGGTCGACGGCCGTCTGGCTTGGCGCAGCGGCGGCGCCTGGTCGGCGCTTGACCATTTTCCGCGGGACGACGCCTGGGGCGGCGCGGTCGAGACCGCCACCGCCCTGGCCGGTGACCGTTGCCTGGTGCGGCGCGGCCACGGCCTGACCGGCAGCGTGGCGGTGGAGTGCCGGGCGGTGGCGGACGGCGCCCTGCTGTGGTCCACCGCCGTCGGCGAGCTGGCCGGCTGGAGCGCGGTGACGTCACCCGCCGCTGGCGGCGGACGGATGATCGCGGTCTTCCAGGAGGCGGGCGAGCGCCGGCGGCGCGAACTGGTGGCCGTCGACCTGGCCGGCGGCGCGGTGCGCTGGCGCGTCGCCGTGCCCGGCCTGCCGGCAGGCCTGCCGGTGGTCGGCCAGGGCGTGTTGCCGCTGACCCACGGCGCGGCGCCGACCCTGGCCGGCGGCGAGGTGCTGTGGTGCACCGACGGCGGCGTGTTGGCCAGCTGGGATGCGGCCGCGGGCATGCTGCGCTGGGCTGCGGCGCTGCCCCACGCCGACCAGGACCCAGGCGATGGCCGGCGCAGCCTGCGCGTGGTCGCGGGCCGGGCCGCCAGCCGGGTGGTGGCGGGCGCCGACACGGTGTACGTCGCGCCGGCCGATGCCCTGGGCGTGCACGCCCTCGACCGCGCCACCGGCCGGCTGCGCTGGGTGCGGCCGCTGCACGCCGCGCGTCAGCTCGCCGCCCTGGCCGAAGGCCCGGACGGCGCGCTGATCGTCGAAGACGGTTTTGTCGAGGCCCTGGACCCGGCCACCGGCGCGACGCGCTGGCGCTGGCGGCCCACCGGCGAGAACGAGATCCCCTGCGGCAGCGCGGCGGTGGCGGACGGGCACGTCATTGTCACCACCGATGTGGGCTGCTACCGCCTGCGCCTGGCCGACGGCCGGCCGATGTCGCTGCTGCGCTGGGCCCAGGCCGGCGTCGATCTGGCGGGCGGCGGCAACGTGGCGGTCGTCGACGGCGCCGTGGTGGTGGCTGGCCGGGACCGGCTGGCCCTGCTGAGCGCTGCGGCGGGCAAGGCGCGCCTCGACGCGGTGCCGCCCGCGCCGGCCGTCCCGGTGCCGGGCACCGACGCGGGCGACGTGCCGGTGACCGCCCCGCTGACGCTGCGCTGGCAGCTGCCCGGCCCCCAGCCCCTGCTCATCCAGCGTATCGCCGGCAGCGACGACGTGCTGGTCGCCATCAGCGACCGCATGCAGCGCGTCGCCGCCGCCACCGGGCAGGTGCGCTGGACCGGCGACCTGCTGCCCGACGTGCGCCGCGTGCAGGCCTGCGGCGACGCCATCCTGGCCGTCGGCCCCCGCGGGGTGCTGTGCCTGGGCGCGGGCGACGGTCGCCTGCGCTGGCTCCATGCCCTGGAGGTGGATGACGCCGGCTGGCCCTTCGGGCAGAAGCTTCGTGATCAGTGGATGCCGGTCGTCGATGCGGACGCCGGCAAGGTGGTGGTCAGTCATCTGGACGGGCGCGGCGCGACCCTGCTCGACGCCACCACCGGCCGCGAGCTGCGCACTTGGCGCTTCCCCACCTACTGGACCCGCTGGGTCGGCCTGCAGGGCGACACGCTGGTGGCGATCTTCAGCGACGACCACAAGACCTGGGTCGAGGGCTTCGCCACTGCCAGCGGAGAGCGCCTGAGCGCGACCGACCTGGACGGCGTGAAACGGGACAGCCGCTGGTGGCGCACCGCGCGCAGCACCGACCGCAGCCGGCTGGCCCTGGCCAACGAGCACGCCCTGGTGGTGCTGGATCTGGCCAAGCGCACGGTGCTGGGCCGTAGCAAGGCCGGCCTGGGCGAAGAGTCCCGGGTCGACGCCGACGGCGACGGCTGGGCGGCGTATGGCCGGCGCAGCGATCGCAAGTGGACCCTGGTGACCGCTGCGGCGGATGGCGCGGTGCGCGGCGAGGCGGTGTACGCCGGTGTGGACTGGCCGTGGGAGCCGGCCCATCCCCGCATGCAGGACGGCCAGGGCTTCCTGCTGGCCGAGCGGCCCAAGGAGCGAGCGTTCGCGGTGGCCCTGGGCGCGGACGGCGCCATGCGCTGGGAGGTGGACGTCGGCAACCGCCAGCAGCGCGGCTGGGCGGCGGCCGTGCCGCTGGGCGAGCGCGTTGCGGTGCTGTGGCTCGGCGACAGCAGCCAGTGGGCGGGCTGGACCCTGCTGTCCCAGGCCGATGGCCGCACCGAAGGCAGCGGTGACCTGCCCGGCGGCCTGGGCCGCTGCCGCAACGGTGAGTCGGGCCTGGTGGCCTGCGGTGGCGTGCTGATCTATCCCGGCGCGGCCGGTGGCGTGTACGCGGTGGGTGGGCGCCCGCCGGCGGTTGGCACGGGCGAGACCGCGGCGCGGACCCGCGCGGTGGTCGAGCGACCCCTGGCGGTGGCATTCTCGACCCGTGGCCCCCTGGCGGTGGACGGACGGTGGCTCCCAGCCGGCGCGGAAGGCGTGACGCTGGACTCCGACGCGGCCGTGCGCGTCGAGCCGGGCGGCACGTGGAACGGCGCGGCGGACGCGGCGGCGCAGGTCTCGTGGCGCTGGAGCCGGGACCGGTTGGTGGCGTCAGTCGCGGTCGCCGACGATGCGGTGGTACTGCCCCCGCCGGGCAGCCTGCTGGACGGCGACGGCCTGTTGCTGGCGCTGTCGTCTGAGGCCGAACCGCCCAACCGGCAGCAGGTGGCCGCGCCATTGCTGCTGCACGTGGCCCTGACCGCGGCTGGCACCCGCTGCCTGCGCCTCTCTGGGCCGGTGCCCGAGGGCGCCGAGCAAGAGCCGGTGGCGCGGGCGGTGCGCACCGCCACCGGCGTGGCCTATGAGGTCGGCATCCCCTGGGCGCTGCTACGCTCTGATCCTGCCCAACGCCCCGGCGACCGCCGCCTGCTGGGCGCGGGCGTGGCGGTGCTCGACGCGGATCCGGGCCGGCCCGGCACCATGCTGGAATGGGGCGCCGGCCTGGCCCGCGGCCTCGAACCGCGCCTGCTGCCCCGCCTTAACGCCCTAGACCTGGCGCCCGAGCGCCTCGCCGCGTTCTCCAAACTGCGCACTCTGCTGTCCGACCATCCGCTGACCGGACAGCTGCTGGAGGATCTGGTGGCGGGCTTCCCCGGGGCCGGTGGGTCGGCCCGGCGCATCGCCGAGTTGGAGGGCTTCATCCGCGAGCTGCCCGGCTCGGCCATCGCGGCCCGTGCCATCGTTCGCCTGGCGGAGGCCTACCGGGATGGCGGCGCCACCGCCGCCGCCGCAGACGCCCGCGCCGCGGCCATGGCCCGCACCGCCAAGGTGCCGGAGCGCGCCATCGGTGACGCCCTTGGCCCGGCCCTGGCTAATGGCGCCGGACGCGCCCTCAGCGCCTGGGTATGGCTGGACCCCAAGGCCATGCCGGCGGCAGTGATGCTGCAATTCGACACTGGCGGCACCTGGGAGCACCGCGCCGCGTGGGGCACGGACTCGCTGCCGTGGGGCCAGGCCGGCATCCCCGCCCGCACCGTGCTGGGGCCGCTGCCGGCGCCCGGCACCTGGACCCAGCTCACCATCCCGGTCGCCCGGCTGTTCCTGGACCACGCCCAGGTGGCCGGCATCGGCTTCGGCACCGACGGCGGCCGGGCGGTCTGGGACCTGGTCGAGCTGGTCGCGGACGGCAAGCGCACCACGCTGCTCGACGACGATTGGGGCACAGGCCGCCAACCCAACGGCGGCGACTGGATCGGCGAGCCGGTGAAGTCCGGTCAGCGCGCCGTCACCAATGGCGACCGCCGCGGCCAGATTGAGTTCCACACCGAGGGGGGCGCGCCCTACGCCGACCTGCGCGCGCCCGGCCTGGCCGACACGCCAGAGCGCTGGCGCGACGAGTTCGACCAACTGGTGCGGGTGGCCGGCGCCATCCCCGATGAGCCCGAGGCCGTCGAACTGCTGCTGGCCGCCGAGACCATTGCCGCGGACCAGCGCTTCCCCACGGCGCCCGCCTCAGACGTGCCGCTGCGCGAGTTCCTGGCCGCCCACCCAGATACGCCACAGGCGGGGCGCCTCCTCAGCCGGCTGGCCGAGCGCTGGCAGGGCGAGGGCGGCAAGGACCGTGCGGCTGCGCTGGAGCGCTGCGCCACCCTGATGGACGAGCTGAAGTTGAATCGGGACCAGCGGCGCGCCTTCTGGACCGCGTCGGCGGCTCCACTGCAACGCTGGTGGGTCTGCGGCTGGTTCCGCGACACCAATCTGGAGGCGAGCAACATCCCCGAAGCGGGCCAGATCGACATCACCAAGCCGGTGGTGTTGGGCGACGCCACCATCGCCTGGAAGGTGATTGAAGACCAGGAAAAGACCACCGAGCTGAAGCGCCACCTCGGCAAAGATGAGGGAAACGGGGTCGCCTATGCCCTGACCCGGGTCGAGGCACCGGAGGCCATGAACGTGTACCTGCGCTTCGCCTGCCGGGGCAACGCCAAGCTGTGGCTCAATGGCGAACGGACCGGCCCGGCCCTGGGCAGTTGGGATGGCCAGAGCTGGGATGCCCAGACCGTCCCGCTGCGACTCAGCAAGGGCCGCAACGACCTGCTGCTCAAGGTCTACGGCGGCGATGCATGGTTCCGCGTCCGGCTGACCGATAGCAACGGTCGGCCGATCCAGGGGGTGACGTACACGCCGTAGCCCCTGGAGTCAGGCGCCCGGGCGGTCTTCGGGCCGGGTGCGCCAGCGGCGATGCCACCAGACCCACTGGTGTGGGATCTGGCGCACCAGGGCCTCTTCATAGCGCATGAACCACGCGGTGATGGCCAGCTGGTCCGCCGCCCGGTCACGGCTGCGCGGGAAGTGGCGCAGGGGGCCGCAATGCAGCACCCAGCGGCCCTGACGTTCGAGCATGAAGACGGGCATGACGTGGCCATCGGCGAAGCCCGCCAGGGCTGCGGGGCCGACCGGCGTGTAGGCGGGGATGCCGAACCAAGGCACGAAGACGCCCGCCAGGCGCGGCACATCCTGATCGGGCAAAGTGCCGACCGGACGCCCCTGGCGCAGTTCGCGCACCAACTCGCGGATGTCGATGTCCTGATCCAGTTGGCGGGCGCCGCCGGATTCGCGGATGCGCCGCACCATGGCGTCGGCCCAGGGCCAGCGCAGGCGACGGCCGATGATTGACAGGGGTATCACCGTGCCGCCGACCCGGGACAGCAGTTCCCAATTGCCGAGATGGCCGCTGGCGATCACCGTCCCTTGGCCGCGGCGGCAGCGCTGCAGCAACGCATGGGCGTTCTCTGCACCTTCCACCAGGACCTGGCGACGCAGGGTGTAGGGGTCGCGCGGGATGGTGGCCACGGTCCACAGGGCCATGCCGCCCACATGACGGAAGCAACGCCGCGCGGTCCGTTCGACCCAGGCAGCATCCGCCTGAGGATAGCCGCGCGCCAGATGCTCGCGGCAACGGCGCTGGTCGCGCATCGGCAGGCGCCCGAAAAGTTCACCCAGGGCGCCGCCAAGTTGCTTGGCGACACGCGGCGGCAGGACGCGGAGGGCGCGCAGGAACCAGGGCAGCGGGGGACCGCCATCGCGGGGGCGAGGACAGCCGTCGCGGGGTCGCGGGGTCGCGGGGTCGCGGGGTCCGGGATGGAGAGGCGCGTTGTTCATGTCGTCGACGTCGCGACGCCGTGACCCCGCGACTCCGCGACGGCTGTCCCGACGGCGGTTGCGACTTCCCCAAAGAGCGCCGCCGCGCTGACGATGGCCCGCTCCAGATCGGCGAGGTCCACCGATTCGTCTTCGCTGTGGGCGTTGCAGCGCGGGTCCTCGACGCCTAGCAACAGGGCCGGCGGATTGCCCAGCGCGGCGGTCATGGCGGCGACGAAGGGGATGCTGGCGCCGCAGCCGATCTCGACCGGGGCGACGCCATAGCCCGCGTGCAGGGCGCGGCGCGCGGCGGCAAACGCGGGATGGCTGGTGGCGGTGGCCCAGGCCTCGCCCTGGCTCGCGGGGGTCACGGTCAGCTCTACGCCGGGCGGGCAGGCGGCCCGCAGGTGACGGGTCAGCGCCGCGGCGGTGTTGGCGGCTGCCATGTCTGGTACAATGCGCACACCGACCCGGGCCCAGGCCGCATCCATGACCACGTTGCCGGTCTGGCCGCGCACGCCGGCCTGGATGGCGTTGACGCTGACGCTGGGCTGGCGCCAGAGGCGCTCCCACAGGTCGGCGCCGGTGGCGGACAAGGGGGCAAGGCTGCCGGCATCGGCCTGGATGCGCGCCGGATCGGTGGGGATGCGGGCCAGATCGGCACGTTCAGCGTCGCTGATCTGGCGCACCTGGGCGAGCAATTCGGGCACCGCCAGGTTGCCCTGGGCATCGCTTAGTCCCGACAGCAGGCGGCAAAGTGTCAGCGTCGGATCAATGACCGCGCCGCCCCAGATGCCTGAGTGCACCGGGCGGCGCAGGGTGCGCACCTCGACCTCAAAGGCCACCAGGCCGCGCAGGCTGGTGGTCAAGGAGGGCAGGCCGGCCTCGGCATTGGCCAGGTCCGCGATCACCAGCACATCAGCGCGCAGTTCGTCGCGATAGGCGGTCAGGAAGTCGTTGAAGTGGTGCGAGCCGGTCTCCTCTTCGCCTTCGATCACCACGGTCAGGTTCACGGGCGCCTGACCAGCCACGGCCACCCAGGCGCGCAGGGCTTCGGCGTGCACCGCGATGCCGGCCTTGTCGTCGGCCGCGCCGCGTCCGTACAGGCGTCCGTCGCGCACGGTGGGGCTGAAGGCCGGGGTGGTCCACCCCTCGGCGCGCATGGGCGGCTGCACATCGTGATGGGCGTACAACAGGATGGTCGGCGCTGTCGGCCCGGCGCGGCGGTCATGGCCAAGCACGTAGGGATGCACCCCCGGCAAGCGCACCAGGCGCACCTCGGGCCAGCCGGCTTCGCTCAGCCAGGCGGCGGTATCTGCGGCGGAACGCTCCACCTCGCTGGCGGGATAGCCGGGAAAACTGCATGAGGGGATGGCCACCGCCTGGGCCAGGCGGGCGACGGTGTGCGGAAAGCTGGCGCGCACGGCGGCGCGCAGGGCATCACAGGAAAAAACCATAGGAGCGGTGCAGAGTACAGGGAGCCGACGGGGGAAGGGAAGCGGCGCCGTGACAGGCAGCAGAGGCGTACCACGAGGCTTTTGGATCGCCTCAGGGGCCCGCGCTCAAGTCCGGCGGCAACCAGCCGATGCTGACCCCATGCGCATTACCGGATCCGATCTGCATCTCGGGGTCCAACACCAATTTGGGGCTCAGCACCAGCGTAGCGAACAGCTGCAATCCTGGGTGGGCAAGCGGCCCCCGGCGCCGGCCGCGGTGGCGGCCCCGACGGAAAAGCGCGGCAACTCGACTGGCGAAGGCCAGGCGATGGATCTGGCCAAGATGCTGGAGAAGCAGGCCAAGGCCCTGAACGCAGCCAAGGCCCTGGGCAAGCCGGCCGAGGCCGCAGAGGCGACTCCGGCCAAGGACGCCGTCTCGCCCGAGGACGCCAAGGTCAAACGTATCCTGACCATTCTCGAAAAGACCTTTGGCATGTCCGACCTGAAGG
>JBBQTJ010000025.1:0-19036 GCA_038213315.1 Planctomycetota bacterium | reverse complement strand
CGTCTCGCCGACCTACGTCGCCCCCGAAGTGCTGCGTGGGCGCGGACCGACCTTGGCCAGCGACTGCTATGCCCTGGGTGTCTGTGCCTGGTTGCTGCTGGCCGGGCGGCCGCCCTTCAGTGCCGCCACCATCGATGAGCGTCTGCGTGATGCGGAGCGTGGCGCCCCCAGTCTGGCCGAGGCGGTGCCGTCGCTGCCCCCGGTGGTGACCAAGGCCATTGACGCCTGCCTGCATCCCGATCGCGAGTTGCGGCTGGCCGATGCCGCGCAGATCAGTCGCGCTTGCACGGCGCTGGAAAGCATGCGCGTGCCAGTCGCGTAGCGGTGACCAGGCTGGGCGGGAAGCTTTGATTCAATGAGTGCGCAGCACGATGAGAAGCCTCAAATACAGGGGAATAAATAAAAATTAATACTTGCCAATACGACTTCTGTGGGTGGCATCTGTGCTCTGAAAATAGAGCGTACGATACATTCGATTCAATGATAGCATATGGTCATGACAGCAGCGCTCATCAATCAGGCGGTCGGTCCGTACAAGTTGCGCGTCAGCCTGGGGCGTGGTTCCACGTCCGAGGTCTTTCGAGCAGAGCACCACAGCGATGGACGGCCCATGGCGGTGAAGATCCTGCGTGCCGATCGCGTGGCCGATCCAGTCAAGGTAAAGCAGTTCAAGGATGAGTTCAGCCTGCTCCAGCGCCTGGCCCATCCCGGAGTGCCCAGGGCTATGCAGCTGACCGAGGTCCAGGGCCGCCCCGCGATCCTGTTGGACTTCGTCTCGGGGACGCCCTTGGCGAACCTGACCGGAGGCGCTGACGACCGGAGTCAGGGTGACCGCCTCTACCAGCTCGCGACCATCCTGGGCTATCTTCATGGGCAGCGGGTGGTGTACCAGAACCTGCACCTCGATCATGCGGTCCAACGAGGCGATGGCCGGGTCGTCCTGCTCGGCTTTTCACACTCGTACCAACAGTCATTGGGTCGCTCGTTCACCGACTACTTTGTCAAGCGGCAGCGCCCGGTGTTCGCGTCCCCGACTTATGTCGCACCCGAGGTGCTGCGCGGCGGCCGGCAGACCGTGGCCAGCGATTGCTACGCCCTGGGCGTCTGTGCGTGGCTGCTGCTGGTCGGCCGGGCGCCGTTCACCTCCGACAATGCCGAGCAGCGCCTACGGGAGGCGAGCCGCGGCGCTCCAAGCCTGGCCACCGAGAAGCCGCAGCTGCCCCGGGCCCTGACCAGTGCCGTGAACCGCAGTCTGCATCCTGACCCCGCCCGGCGTTTGAGCGATGCGGGGGAGCTGGCCTCTGCCTGTCGGGCCGGTGATCTGGTCCACACGTAGTCACAGCCTGTAAAGGAGCCCTGACGCCCTGGGCCGGGTGGCAGGTAACGGGTTGAGGAGGTGAGTGCGGACATGCGAATACTCCCGATGCCGCTTTTTCCCAGTATTATCGGACTACACAGCCGAAAAGGTACGTCGTTGCCAGGTTCCTGCCGATTCGCACCAGGTGGTGGCGGGCCAAGGCCCTGCCGAACAGCGCCGCTAATCGCCCTAAGTTGATTGTTATCAGCCCGGCAGGCGTCACCGGCACGAGCGTTCCGGTCGCCCCGCTTCCAGCGCGGTACACCGCAGGTTCACAGGCGCATGACCGCCAAGCGGTAGGGCACGCCCTCCGGAAAACCCTTCAGGGCGGGCAGGTCTTCACCCAGGGCGGGCGGGGTCACGCCCGTGCACGCCCGGCCTTGACGGCTGGCGGCATCGGCGAGCAGTGCCTCCACATCCAGCGGTTTGCCGCCCAAAGTATTTGAGCACAGCAGCACCAAGGCCTGGGGCGCCAACCGGGGCAGCAGGGCATCCAGCAGCGCCGGGTAATCGCGGCGGGCGATCCAGCCGTCCGCGCCCTGGGCCGCGGTGGGTGGGTCGACGATGGCGACGTCGAACTGCGCGGTCGAGTCCACCAGAAAGCGTCGGCAATCGCTGTGCACGGTGCGGTGGCGCTCGGCCAAACCATTCAGCGCCGCCGCTTCGCTGGCCCGGGTCAGGGCCGGCGCCGCCAGGTCCACGTCGACCGCGCTGGCGGCACCCGCCGCGAGCAGGCTGATGCTGAACGCGCCGGTATAGGCGAAGAGGTTGACGATGCGCTTGCCGGCGACCTGCGGGCGCAGCCAGCTGCGGGTGGCACGCTGGTCCACGTAGAGGCCGGTGGCCAGGCCACCGAGGGGGCGCAGGGGGAAGGTGCAGCCCAGCTCACGGCCAGTGACAATTGTCTCGGGATCAGGTTGGCCGCCGGCGGCCCAGCGGGTCGCGACCGCCGCGCGCCGTAGATCATCGCGATGGTCCTTCACCACGATGCGCAGGGACGGCGCCACCGCCGCCAGTCCGGCCAGCACACCGTCAAGGTACGGCTGGATGCAGGCCGAAAACACCACCACCACCAACGCGTCGCCATAGCGTTCGACCCGCAGGCCGGGCAGGTAGTCGGCCTCGCCATGAACCACCCGATAGCAGTCGGTGGCGGGGTCGGCGTGCAAGGCTGCCCGCCTCGCCCAGGCGCGGGCGATGGCCGCCTGCGGATCGAAGGCCTTGCCAGGCAGGCGATGAAAAACCCGGGCGCAGACCTCGCCGTCGGGCTCGACCAGGGCCGAGGCCAGGCCGCGACCGCGGTCGTCCACCAGGGTCACCACCTGGCCGACGCGCAAACCCTCCAGCCCGACGGTGAAGCGGTCTGGCCGGACCCAGGGATGGCCGCGCTGAAGGAAACCGACCGTGGAACGGCTGACCTGCAAAACCGCACCGTTCACGCGATCACCGGCCGATCGCAGGTCACCGCGCCATTGGCATCCACGCGATTGCTGAAGCAACTGCGCCGCAACTGATGGCAGGCGGGCCCCGGCGCAATCACCACGTACAACAGGCAGTCGCCATCACAATCGGTGCGCACCTCGACGATGCGCTGGGTATAGCCCGATTCCTCACCCTTGACCCAGATGCGGTTCCGGCTGCGCGACCAATACGTGGCAACGCCCTCCGCCAGGGTCCGGCGCAAGGCTTCCGGGTTGACCCACGCCACCATCAGCACCTCGCCGGAATCCTGCGCCTGGGCCACGGCCATGACCAGGCCATCGCTGTTCCAGCGCAGCAGGTCGTGGATTTCTCCGGGGCGGCCGGTGGGGGCGATGTCGGGCATGGGGACTAATAATAGAACGTGGATGGAAATGGACAGACGTGCCCGGAGTCGCGGGGTCGCGGGGTCGCGGGGTCGCGGGGTCGCGGGGTCGCGGACTACTGAGGCATTCGAGCATTCGAGCATTCGAGCATTCGAGCATTCGAGCATTCGAGCATTCGAGCATTCGAGCATTCCAGCATTCCATCGTTTGCCCCACCCCGCCCCCCGCTACCGTCCCCACCCATGGAATTCGAACCCGTCATCGGCTTGGAAGTGCACTGCCAGCTCAAGACCGTCACCAAGCTCTTCGCGGTGGCGACCACCGGCTTTGGTGCCGAACCGAACACCCAGGTGGACACCGTGACTCTGGGTCTGCCCGGTGTGCTGCCGGTGCTCAATGCCCGCGCCGTCGAGCTGGCCATCCGGGCCGCTATCATAGTGGGCGGGGACGTGCGGCCGCGCAGCACCTTCGCCCGTAAGCACTACTTCTATCCAGACCTGCCCAAGGGCTATCAGATCAGCCAATTCGACGAGCCGTATTGCGTCGGCGGCGGGGTTACCATCGATCTTGAGGACGGCACCACCCGGGTGATCCCCCTGACCCGCATCCACATGGAAGAGGACGCGGGCAAGCTGGTGCATCAGGAGCGCGGCCCGTGGTCGGAAGTGGACCTCAATCGCGCCGGCACGCCGCTCATCGAGATCGTCACCGATCCGGCGATCCGCTCGGCGGCCGAGGCCTATGCCTATCTTTTCGAGTTGAAACGCGCCCTGCAATGGGCCGGCGTGGGCGATTGCGAATTGCAGGAAGGCAGCCTGCGCTGCGACGCCAACGTTTCCGTGCGCCCGGTGGGCACCCACAAACTGGGCACCAAGGTCGAGGTGAAAAACCTCAACAGCTTCCGCGCCGTCGAGGCCGCCATCACGCACGAGATCGCCAGCCAGATCGCGCTGCATCGCGCCGGGCGCGCGGCCGAGATCGTCCAGTGCACCAAGCTTTGGGATCCGGATACCAAGACCACGCGCATCATGCGCACTAAAGAAGACGCGGCCGACTATCGCTACTTCCCCGATCCCGATCTACCGCCCTTGGAGGTGAGCTCTGCGCAGGTCGCCGCGATCCGCGCAGACCTGCCTGAAATGCCGCGCGTCCTGGAAGAACGCTGGATGAGCGAGTACGGTTTCGCCCGCAGCGTGGCCCGCGAGCTGACCACCGACCGAGCCGTGGCCGACTATGTCGCCGGCCTGATCGCGGTCGGGTGCAAGCCGCAATTGGCCGCCAACTGGACCCGGGAAGAAGCCTTGCGTCTGGCGGCCGAGCGTCACCTGCCGCTGGGTGAAGCCGCACCCGTGCCGGTGATGGCGGCCCTGATCCGCCTGATCGAAGCGGGCAAGGTTGCCCGCGTGGTGGCCAAGTCCGAGTGCACCGAGCTGTTCGCCAGCGGCGCCGAGCCCGAGGCCTATTTCACCGCCAAAGGCATGATCCAGGTCCAGGACGCAGGCCAGCTCAGCGCCTGGGTGGCCCAGGCCATCGCTGCCGAACCCAAGGCCGTGGCCGATATTCGCGCGGGCAAGCTGGCCGCCGCCGGCCGCCTGGTCGGTGCGACCATGAAACTGGCCGGTGGCAAAGCCGACCCCGGCCAGGCCCGCGCCGAAGTGGCGAAGCAGTTGGGCGTCACACTCTGAGCGGTGCGGCGTCGCGGGCGATGGTAATCGCCATGCCGCACTGGTATTCCGCAGTCTGTCAGCACGTTGAGACGACAGCACAAGTCATTTCGGCGTAGTCGATTGCGAGACGGTCCGAGTCTCTCTGGCACCGTCCGACGGCAAACGCCAGTCGCTGCTGGGAAGCACCAGCACCACCCGGCACGCCGGCGCAGAATAGCGCCATGCTCCGCCGCCTCGCCTTCCACGCTGAACACGCCATCAAGGGCGTCCTCTTCGACTGCCATGCCTGCGGGCAGTGCGTGCTGCGCAAGACCGCGATGATCTGCCCGATGCGCTGCCCCAAGGGCCTGCGCAACGGCCCCTGCGGCGGCACCCTGGGGGGACGCTGCGAGGTCCATCCCGAGCGAAAGTGCATCTGGGTGCGCATCGATCTTGGCCGGCACGGGGCCCGCCTGGCCACTCCGCCGATCCTGCCGGCGACCAATGCGCGTCTGCACCACACCGCGTCGATCGGCAATCTGCTCAGCGGCGCCGACGCCCAGGCCCGGGTGCCGTTGGCGCCCCTGGCCACTGCGCCTGACGCCGCCAGTGCGCCACTTGTCACCGCCAGCCGGCTGGAAGCAGCGCTGAAATCCGGCTGCTTCGTGGTCACCACCGAGATCCGCACGCCCCGTAGCCCGGTGCTGACCAGGCTCGAACGCGAAGGCGCGCTGCTGCACGACCATTTCGACGCGGTCAACGCCACCGCTTTCCTGAACGGTTGCCCGTCCCTGCCCAGCAGTACCGCGGCCGCCGCGCTGTCGCGCCTGGGGCTGGAAACCATCGCCCAGGCCACTGGGCGCGACCACACCCGCGCCACCTTCATCGGCGAGCTGATGGCCTGTCAGCTGTCCGGCGTGCGCAATGTCCTGTGCCTGACCGGTGATTACCAAAGCGGCGAGCGTATCGCCCGCCCGGTCTTCGATCTCGATTCGTCGCTGATGCTGTACGAGGCGCGGCACTTGCGCGACTGCTCGCGCATCTTCTCGACCGGTGAAGAAGTCGCCAATGCGCCGCGGCAGTTCCTGGGCTGCGCCATCAATCCTCTGACCACACCGGTGCAGGTACCGGTGCGCCGGCTGCTGCAAAAGGCCGCTGCCGGGGCTGAATTCGTGCAAAGCCAGGTGGTCACCAGCGCCGCTCAATTGGCGCCCTTCATGGCCCAGTACGTGGCGGCCGGACTGGACCGTCGCCTGCACTTCATCGCCGGCATCCCGGTGGTGATCGGGCGCAAGGCCCTGGAGATGTTGCCGCGCGTGCCCGGGGTATTGGTCGATCCCGCCTTCGCCGCCCGCCTGGCCGCGGCCCAGGACCTGCGCCAGGAGGGCGTCGCTGCCGCCATCGATCTGGTGCGCGAAGTCGCGGCCCTGCCCGGTGTGCGCGGCGTGCACCTCATGCTCTTCGGTCTGGACCATCACGCGCTGGTGGAGGTCAGACTGGGAGTTTCGAGTTTGGAGTTTGGAGTTTCGGGGGAAAGCCAAGCCCCACGTTCTGACGATAATCTCCGGTCGCCAAACTCTCACCGCGAAACTCAAGGCTCGGGACTCGAAACTCGAAACAAAGGAAACCCATGTCCTTCCCCGGCCTGACTATCATCGGCGAACGTCTCAATCCCGGCTTCGCTTCCTCTAAGAAGATGCTCGATGCCCGGGACCTTCCCGGC
Source organism: Planctomycetota bacterium (assembly GCA_038213315.1). Lineage (GTDB taxonomy): Bacteria > Planctomycetota > UBA11346 > UBA11346 > UBA11346 > JBBQTJ01. The sequence continues at coordinate 12,505 of JBBQTJ010000025.1, read as the reverse complement.
CTGCAAGAGCTGGCCCGCAGCCAGGTCGCCAAAGGCGCGCCGATCCTGAACCTGAATTGCGGCATCGATGGTGAACGCAATCCGGGTTTCGTGGTCGAGGTGCTGCGCGCTGTGCAGGCCGTGGTCGACGTGCCCATCTGCATCGACAGTCCCGCCGCCCAGGTGCAGGCCGCGGCTTTGCCGGCCTATGATCCGGCCAAGGCCCGGGGCCGGGCGCCGATCCTGAATTCGATCACCGAAAACCGCTGGGAGCTGCTGGCCCTGCGCCAGCATGATGCCCGCGTGCTGTTCATGGTCAGCGAACGCAGCGAGAAGGGCCAGCCCACCCACAACCGCAGCGTCCCCGAGATCGTCGATACCACCCGCCGGGTGATCGCCCGGGCCAAGGCCGAACAGCCCGGCATGACCAACGACCATTGCATCATCGACGTGTCGGTTGCGCCCTTGGCCACCGATATGGACGGCCTCACCAAGCTGGCCGTGGACAGCATTGCAGCGTTGCATGCCTGTCCTGATCTACGTGGCATCCACATGTCGGTCGGCCTGTCCAATATCGGCATCATGCTGCCCAAGAAGGAGGTTGCCGGCCTGCCCATCGGCCTGGCCCTGGAATGCGCCTTCCTGACCTGCTGCGTGCCCTACGGCCTGGACATGAGCCTGGCCACCGCCGGCCGCGCGTACGCCGTGCTCAGCGAGGATCACCCGGCCATGATCGCATTCCGCGAGATATTGACGCTGGAGGGGGGCGATGCGCTGCGGCGATTGCGGAAGTTGTACGCAGGGACAGCCGTCGCGGAGGCGCAGACGGCCGTCGCGGGGTCGCGGGGTCGCGGGGTCGCGGGGTCGCGGGGTCGCGGGGTCGCGGGGTCGACGGTTGTTTGACGTTACGATCATTTCCTCAATTTTCCCAAGGCTCCCATCCTCTCTCTCACTGCTGACACCTGGTTCGATGGTACCCACTTGCATAAGAGCCCGGTCAGCTTGCTGATCGTGGCGGGGCGTATCGCCCAACTGGTGCCCGGTCGGCAGAGCTTTGAGGCGGATCGTCATATCGATTGCGGCTTCGTCCTACCCGGCTTGGTGGAGGCCCACTGCCACTTGTTCCTCGATGGCGCTGAACTGGATCTAGAGCGACGCAGCGCCTACCTCAATCTGGGCATGGCTGACTTCGTGGCCACCGGCCGGCGCAATCTGGCGGCGCTGCGCGCGGCGGGTGTCACCCTGGTTCGGGATGCGGGCGATCGGCATGGCGTCAATCATGCGCTGCGCGCCGAGGTTGTGGGCACCAGCTTGCCCCAGGTGCGCTCCGCCGGGCGGGCCCTGCGCCGCAAAGGCCGCTACGGTTCCTTCATGGCCGACGAGATCGACAGCATTGCCGATGCCCAGGTGGCGGTGGAGCGACGTCGTGGCGACGTCGACGACCTCAAGGTGGTGCTGACCGGCATCATCGATTTCGCCGCTGCCACGGTGAAAGGTGCGCCGCAATTCGACCGGGTCATGTTGGATGCCCTGATGTCTGCCGCCCGCAGCGCTGGGCTGCGCACCTTTGCCCACTGCCTGGGTGCAGACGGCATCGACCTCGCCATCGCCGCCGGACTCGACTCCATCGAGCATGGTTTTTTCATGGCCGAGCATCACCTGCCCGACCTCGCGGCGCGGGGCATCGCCTGGGTGCCCACTTGGTCGCCGGTGGGCTTTCAAGCCGAACAGCCCGGCATTCTTGGCCTGGACGACGCCAGCCGTCGCGGCATCGCCAGCATCCTCGACAACCACCGCCGCATGATGGGTCGCGCCGCCCAAGTCGGCGTACGCCTGATCGCCGGCTCCGACGCCGGCAGCCTGGGCGTGGTCCATGGCCGGGCCCTGATTGATGAATTGACCCACTTTCACGCCGCCGGCCTGACCATCGAACAGACCCTGGCCACCGCCACCAGCGCCCCGCGCTTGGCTTGAAGCTGCCCCGGCGACCACCTCATCGCCGGCGCGGTGGCCGACCTGGCCTGGTACGAAGCGCCGCCCCTGACCAGCCTCGCCCCGCTGCATCGCGCCCTGGGGACCTACACCCATGGCCAGTTGTGGACGGCCGAGCACTTGGTGACGGCTGGTTAAGTCATCGACGTCTCTATAGCAAATTAATCCATGATTTTCATTATGCTTCATTGCCATTCGATTTCCTGCACCGACAAAATGCTAGGCATATTGACCGGCACACTAAATGTCTATGAACTCCATGCACAGCGAAAGCACCGGCCTCATTTACCTGAGTAAGTTCAGACCAGTAAGCCATGAAAAAGTCTGCTTTTGACCAAGGAAACGCGAGGGGACTGTGCATCAAGGCGAGGGAGTGCGGTTATATAGGCCGATTGGCCAAAACCCTCCTGTGTCTCATGGTGGCTTGTACCCATCTAGGCGCTGCCACGGCGCCGGTGGCCGATCCCTTCGTTGGTCAGCTTGATCAACTGGTGACCGGCATCCCACTTGCGCCCGCTGAGCTGGAGCGGGCAGTGTCGCGCGCCCAATTGGTGCACCGGGCGCTACTGTTGGCCGTCGGTTTGGAGATTGGGGCTGAGCCGGCAGAGCGCATTGCCCGGTTGTCGCCGCTTTATCAGAATCGACGTGAAGCCGCCGCTGCCCAGCCCGCTGCCGTGTGCTCGCTGGCCGATGCCTTTGCCCTGGCCGGCGACCGGGATCGGGCCGAGCAGACCCTCGACCTGCTGGATGCCAAGCGCCTCAGCGACCTGGACCGGGTCGATGTCGGTTCAGTTCGCGTCCGCCTTGGTGCGGTGCGCCAAGTCGATGAAGCCCAGGCCCTACTCGAAAAAACCCGATCGGCCCTGAAGCAAGTCGTGCCCGAAGTCGCCTATGAAACCTGGCGCAGTCACCTGATCCGGCGTCGCTTGGATCAGATCGGCGAGGCGATTGAGCAGCGTGACGTCCTGGCCCGCGTTGGTCCAGCCTACTGGGCCTGGCTCTTAGCGGATCGACGGCGCAGCACCCAGGGCTACCAACAGATCCGCCAGGATCTTCCCGGCACCATTTTCGCTGATGCGGCTATCATTGAGTTGGCCCGGTTAAAACTGCGGGATGATCCGCGTACCTGTGTGCGCATGCTTACGGGGGATGATCATCTCGCTCGGGGTCCGCTGGCCATTCCAGCCCTGATGTTGCAGGGTGATGCCCTGCTGGTGCTTCGTGACGTGGACAAGGCTCAGCGCGTGTATGGGCAGGCCCTGCCCCTGTTAAACCAGGTCGCAACACTTCCTGCCGAGGTCACCCCCGCAATGCGGGCGGCCTTGGTACCGCCGCAGCCATTGCATGCGAAAGACGAATGGAATTGTCCAATCTGGCGCACCCGCTCACCGGGTTGCGTTTTGGCACCGGGTCTGGATTCGGGCGTGGCGAGTTATCTGCGGTATCAATTGATTGTACGCTTGGCTGCCTTGGCGTTTGCCACTGGCGATAAGCCAACGGCAGTCGCGTTGGCGCGGTCGCTGAGCACCTTCGACGACGTCGATCGGTCCATGGCTGTGTCCAGGGATGGCGGCGACGGGATTACGGTGGCAGAGCTCGTAGCCGGTGGCGCCGGTGGGGATATCATGGCCAGTGTCATCGAGGGTGGCTATTTCAACTTTCCGTTGGAGCCGTTTCTTGAATTGCCATTGGACCAACGCGCGGGCCCGCTGCTCGCCGTGGCGTTTTATAATGTGTATGACTTCGCCCAGGCCAGGGAGTGGGCCGAGCGTGCAGCGATCGCCATTCCTGCCGCACGGCGCTTGGCCCGTATTTCGGTTCAAACGCTCGTGGCCTGCTCAAGCCGGAGTTTACGGGAGCTTCCGCTCGCTTTAACCCAGGCCCAGGCCGTGACCTTGAAGCCTGATGAAGTGCCACACCGGGCCTGGTTTGTCGCCAGGTTGATTGAGCACGGAGTTTACCAGTCCGATCCCGCGCGACACGCTGATTTGATTGCACTGTGGCAAGCGGTGCGCGAGCGGGCCCCGGGCACTGAGTACGCCCAGGATGGTCTCTTTAGTCAGGCATATTGTTCAATGGAGATTGATCCCAAGGCGGCGAAGCGGTATTTCTTGGAATACCGCCGGCTTTATCCCGAGGCATTCCCCGAATTCGTCACCAATAATCTAGCCGAGATTGACGCTCAGCTTAAAGGAATAAAACCATGAAATCCATCTGTCTTATCATTGCCGTGCTTGGCTTTTGTGCAGTTGGACATGCAGCGACGATCTCCGAATCTGTTGGCTTAGTGCCTGGATCTTTCAATTTAAACTTTGGTAAACTGCAAAGCGTGCAAAATAGTGACAATATCGTTATTACATTTTATGCTAAAAGTGGATATGAATTGGTCAAATCCGGCGTAAGTGATATTAGCGATTTGGGATGGAAACAAAAAGGGAATACGTTCTCAGTGGCGGTGGGCGCGAATAAACCACTGGCCAAGGGCTCGATTAATAAAACCATATTCTTGGGCAAGTTGCGCAGTATTGCTGGTGGCGGCAATAATGGTGACAAGTTGCTTGATTGGGACGCTACGATTGCCTTTAAGGTTCTTGATGATCATGAGGGTGCCGGTAGAGATCAGCTTCGCGATCCTGTTGGTGCCATGACTACGGATAAACCAAGTCCCGCCCCGGTGCAGACCATGCTTGCCACGTATCACGAAGAGATCAAAGCGAGCAATGGCACGACCACGACTACGCGGTGGTTCACGAGCACGCTAGTTAAACCAGATCCAGCTGCGCTTGGTCACTACGAAGGCGAAATCAGCGCTGACCAGAAAACCTTGGCAAAGGCTGCAAAGAAGCTGGGGCCAACAGAGGATCAACCCTGCCCAGATGGCGACAAGGTGCAGGTAAAATTCGTATATCTAGGTTTTGATGGTAAAATTGCAGGGTTGGTCGAACCCGACAGCATCACCATGAGCAAGTACACAGGCGATGAATTGATCATTCCGGCTGCGACGGCGCTTGCCGCCGCCAATGAGGTTTATTCCCAGGCGCTTGCAGCGGAAAAAGAAGCCAAGGCCAAGGTTTCCTTGGCCGAGGTGGATGAAGCAAAAAAGCGAAAAATCTACAATGATTTGGTTGGTGTCGATCCCAAGGTGAAGAAGGCTCAGGCAGAGTACGATGCGGCGTATGCCGCCCTAGAGAAGGCAATCCTCAACCCCCAGCTAGAGATTACTCAGGCGGCCCTAACGAACGCTGAGGCGGAGCTTGCGGCATGGAAGAAAGGCAAAGACAAAACGGTGGAACAGTTTGGAATGGCGCTTTACGAAAGTCAGTTCGCTGTGTATCAAGTGCGGGTCACCATGCGGCAGGCCCAGTTGGCGTCCTTAAAACAAATCATCACCGATGCACAGAAGCTGTCAGACCTCAAGGAGAAAGCCTTGGCGGCAGCCAAGGTCGAAGCGGAGAAAAAGAATGCGGCAATCCTTGCTGCGAAGGCGGCGCTTGATGTTGCTAGCGCTGCGGCAAAGGCCGCTCTTGCGGAGCATATGAAAAGTGTGAAGGACACAGCGGCGGCTAAAACGAAGGTGAATGCGGCGCAGATGGCTCTGGATAATGCAATAAAGGAGCAAAAGGTTATCCTTCAGCTTTGGGCGAAGACCTATGCGGAAACGCTACTTCACGAGTTTGGGCATCGTCGCATTGCCTACTTTTATGCAGATAAGATCACTGCCATGATGAATGGGGTGCGCTTCTTCGGTTACGCGCCAACGGAAATTCGCGCTCAGGTGCTTGCTAAGGATCTATATGCTAAAGAAAAGGTTATGATGTTTAAGGAAACGATTGCTTCTTGCGAGGAATTTCAGGTATCTTACGACTCGCTAGCGGGGAGTGATCACGGGAAGAAGCAGTCCCAATGGGACTGGGGGAAGCTCAAGTGAGACAATCGCTCGCGCTGCTTTTCATGGTGGTAGTGTGCCCGGCATTGTACTCAATGGAATCGATTGGCTATATCCGGGGTGATATTTATGCGCGGGAACCGCTTTCGCCAGGCAGGTCGACAACGCTAAGTTTCCATTATACCAACATCAGTCCTGCACCCGTCTTGCTCTGTCCAGACATGAATGATTTTGTGCCGATGCTCCTTGGCGGGTGCTATTCCGTGTCCAAAGGTTTTGACCCTGCGGAGCCATACGATTCGTTTGGTCCGAGTAGCGGAAAGCAAGCGCCCATCGTTCAAGAGAAGGTTGAGATCGTTGGTAGCGGGATGCCCGGGCACCCCAACGCTCGCCGAAAGTGGCCTGACCGCGCGGGTTTCATCATAGTCAAGGACGAAGGGTATGCTCGCCACGCGGTTTACCGTCCAGGGTGGCCAGAAGGCACCACGAACTTGCCAGCGGCAAAGGGCTGGGTCTTGATCGTCGCCACGATGGTTTTTTACTCGGCTTTACCAATCTTGGAGCCCAATGCGGTGGCCCCTGGTCAACTCGTCCGGTTTGGCCCAATGAAGGTGGTTGGCGTATCAGGCATGCGCCCGGTCCCCTTTTCCCGCTTTGCGGAGAAGGACCCGGCGCCTGGGCCGGTCGTGGAGCCAAAGCAGCATGCGGTCCAGGCCGAGCTTGAAGTCCATGGCCCCGTAGAAGCGGGTAAGGATCTGACTGCGGTTTACCTGATCGGGAATGTGGGCACCGAGCCGGTATGGATCCGACCGAACGATCTGGTGCCGGCTCATGCCACCTGGGTTATTTCGAAGGGGGCAAAGGAGGCGGCGACCATCGACGGCAGTGCGGTGGCACCCTTGGCAGCCTTGTTGCCCGCGCGGCCAGCGGAATTGATGAACCCAGGTGAATATCGGACCTGGCGCAGAGTGCTGCTGGCTAGCAGTCTGTCGCTCAAGGCCGGGGCTACGTATGATCTGACCGTGAAGATCGACGTCCCATATTTCGCCTCGGCGCCAACCCATCAGGACAAGCCAAAAGTCGAGACCCTGTCGGCGCAGTCGTCGGTAATGGCTAAGTGAGCACTCGTCGTGCCGGAGGTCGTTTCGCCTCTAGGGAGCCTCCTGCGCACCCATTATTAGTGTCGCGCGTGCGTGTGTATATTTACCTGTCCAGCAGTCCCGAGCGCAGCGCCGCCAGGCCCGCGACCAAAGCGGCGGCGTTGGCGAGGTTGTACGAGCGGATCGGGCCGCGCATGGGGATGTGGACGGTGCGGTCGGGCCAGCGATCGAGCCAGTCGGCGGGCAGGCCGGTGACCTCGTTGCCGAACAGCAGGACATCGTCCTGGGCATAGGGTGGCGCGTCGCAACGGTGGCGGCCGTGCTTGGTCACCAGCCAGGGTTCACGGGCCCCGAGCCAGGCCAGGAAGTGGCTGGGCCCCTCATGGATCTGCCAGGTCAGATGTGGCCAATAATCCAGGCCGGCGCGGTGCAGGGCCTTGTCGCTGAAATCGAAGCCACAGGGCCCGATGATGTGCAGCTCGGCGCCATAACCGATGCACAGGCGGCCGATATTGCCGGTATTGCCAGGGACTTGGGGTTGAAAGAGGGCGAGGTGCATGGCGTGGCGTAGTGGGCAGGTGGCGGTGGTGACCACGTTGTCCCCGCCAGGGGGCGGCCGCCAACCACCAAGGAAAGCTTGCCACGTCGTCCCCGATTGTTATTTCTGTAATTACAGAAATGAAAAACCGCGACCCCCTTGCCCCTGCTGTCCGCACCTTCGTCACCCACTGGGGTGAGATGGGCACCCGTTGGGGCATCAATCGCACGGTGGCCCAGATCCATGGACTGCTGTTCCTCAGCGAGCGACCCTTGCATGCCGATGATATCGTCGAGGCCCTAGGGGTCGCCCGCAGCAATGTGTCGACCAGTCTCAAAGAGTTGGTGGGCTGGGGCATCGTCAAGATGGTGCATCTGCCCGAGGATCGGCGCGATCACTTCACCTCGCTTACCGATGTCTGGGAATTGTTCCGTGTGATCACGGCCGAGCGCAAGCGCCGCGAGTTCGACCCGACCGTGGCGGCGCTTGGCGAGTTGATTAAGGAACCGGGCGCAGAATCGGCGGAAGTCCGCCGTCGCCTGGGGGATCTCCATCAATTCATGTCCACCATGGGCGAAGCCTTAGAACAGGTGCGGACCTTGCCGCCGGGGGCCTTGGCGGGCTTGCTGGGCGCCGCTGGCCTGATCCGCAACCTGATGCCGCGCCGGGGCAGGCCATGAGGCGAGCTCTTTTTTCGAATCACATTTCTGAGTTTTCAGAAATAACAATCAATGCCGACGGAGCCTTCGGCCGCCCCACCTGGCGCCGGCTGATGCGGGCCCTGGTGGCCATCTTGCGTCACTGCCGCCAGCGTCCGCCACCACCACTATTCAGGAAAAACCCATGATCACCCTGCTGACCTACTTGGCCTACCTAGCCATCACCATCACCTTGACCATCTGGGTCGCCGAGACCCTGCGCCGCAATGGCCGCATCTTCCTGGTCGAGGCCTTCCACGACGAGCGCGTCGCGGACAGCGTCAATCACCTGCTCGTGGTCGGCTTCTACCTGGTCAACATCGGCTTTGTCAGCCTGTTCCTCAAGCTGGACGACAAACCGGCTGACGGTGTCATGGCGATCGAGAGCATCAGCTGGAAGGTGGGCGTGGTGCTGGTGGTGCTGGGCGCCATGCACTTCTTCAATATCTTCAATTTCGCCAAGATCCGCCGCAAAGGCCGGGATCGCGCAGCACGTGACGAGATACTGGCCGCAAGCCTGGTGGCTAAGCCCTAGTACTACTGTGTCAAAAGATGATGCACTGGGGCCATGCCCAAAGATCCCCGTCTCTCACGCCTTCACGCCTACCTTGAACGCCTGACGGGATGCCTCAGGCATGCTGATCGCGACGAGCCGATGCGAGATTACGTCGTCGGCCTTCTAATGCCGGGCGAACGCAAAAGCATGGAGCCGATTGCAGCCCGGTTGTCGCCCACGGCGGTCAGTGCCAAGCATCAGTCCCTGCATCACTTCATCAGCGAGAGTCCATGGGACGCCAACCGTCTGCTTGATGCTGTGCGCAGCGAGGTGCTGCCGACCTTCCAGCGGTTGGGTGGTATCCAGGCATGGGTCATCGACGACACGGGGTTTCCCAAGAAGGGTCGGCACTCGGTTGGTGTCTCGCGGCAATACTGCGGTGTCCAGGGCAAACAAGATAACTGCCAAGTGGCGGTCTCGATCTCGCTTGCCAACGTCCATGCCAGCCTGCTTGCGGCTTGGCGCCTGTACCTGCCCGAAGCCTGGTGCGATGACGTGGATAAGCGAAAAAAAGCGCTCGTCCCTGATTCGGTGGTCTTCCGCAAGAAGTGGGAGCTCGCCCTGGACGAGATTGATCGCCTGCATGCCTCTGGCGTTCCATCGGCACCGATCCTCGCCGATGCGGGCTATGGAGTGGTGACCGAATTCCGGGAGGCTGTCGCGCAACGCGGACGGACCTATGCCGTTGGCGTCCCCGGCGAGGTGACCGTCTGGACCGCCGACCGAATGCCTTTGCCGCCCAAGCCCTGGAGCGGCCGAGGTCCACGGCCGACGGCCTTGAGGACTGCCCCCGGCCATCGCCCTGCTGCAGTCACTGTCGTGGCACAGGAACTGCCCGCCTCCGCGTGGAGGACCATCGCCTGGCGGCAGGGCAGCGCCAAACCCATGCAATCTCGCTTCGCCACCGTTCGCGTCCATGCGGCCCATCGACAGCAGGGCCCGGACCTGCGCCCTGAAGAGTGGCTGGTCATCGAATGGCCAACAACCGAGGCCGCGCCAACCCAATACCACCTCAGCAACCTACCGGCCACCTCATCCATGAAGGAAATCGTCGCCACCATCCACATGCGGTGGCGAATCGAAAGGGACTTCCAGGAACTCAAAGATGAAATCGGCATCGACCAATTCGAAGGCCGAAGTTGGCGAGGATTCCACCACCATGCCGCCCTCTGTATCGCCGCCTATGGATTCATTACCGCTGAACGAGCGCGTCTTTTTCCCCCTAAAAACGTCACTTTCATCCCCGTGCCACCAGGCCAGCCGCCGAAACCACGCGGTTCACCGGCCTGACGTCCACAGGCGCGCACCATTTTCCATCCGGACCATCAGGCGCCTCATCGTACAAACCCTGATGGGTCAACCTGACAAACGTAACTGGAGTTACTTAATTTTATGACACAGTAGTACTAGGTACGCTCGTCATGGGTCCGCGGCGGCTTCTTCAGCGAGCCGCCGCGACCAGCTGACCTGCGCAGGGACTGCTAGCAGGACGGCTGCCGGGACGGCTTGGCGCTGGCCGCGTTGAGCCAGGGTGGCTGATTGAATCCTGGTGGCAAATGTGCCACAAACTGTTGAGCCACAGGCACCGATGTGGACAAACAGAGGCGGCGCCGGCCCATCCGTCGGTGACGCCGAGGATCCCACATGGGCGGAGACACCACCGGCATCACCCTGGGCGACAGCGTGGTGTCGTTCCACAACAGCCAAAAGGCCGAGGTGCGCGGCACCTTGATGCATCTGTCGCGCCAGGCGGTGGTGATCGAGGTCTATAACCCCTGGTCGATCGTGCAGTTGTCCGAGGTGCTGACCTCGCTGAAAATCCGGCGGGGCGAACGCACGGTCTATGATGGCCGGGCGGTGGTCAGCCATCTGGTGAACACCGGGGTGATGCTGATCGTCTCGGCCACCCTGGTGGATGCTTGGGTTCTGCATGATGTGACCGATGCCCGGGCCGAATCCTCGCGTTTCGTCGCCGACTGGCGCGCTGCCACCGCGGCGATCACCGAACCCTTCCGCAGCGTGGTGGGCCGGGCCAGCCACTTCCTGGAAGAGCTCAGCCGCTGGCTGGCCCAGGGCGAGGCCGACCAGGGGCTGGTGTCGGGCGGGCCCGGCGCGGCCCTGCCCGATGACATCCAACGGGATTTTGCCCGCACGGTGATGGCGGCCGTGGGGCCGCAGATCGACGAACTGTTCTATGAGTTCGAATGCCAGGCCAGCACCCTGCCGGCCGAACTGGTCCCGGTGCACCGCGCCTTCGCCCAACGGCAGCTGCATCCGCTGATCCTGTGCAGTCCTTTCATCCATCGCACCTTTGCCAAGCCCTTGGGCTATGCCGGGGACTTCGAGATGGTGAACATGATCCTGCGGGACCCGGTGGAGGGGGGCAGCACCTATGCGCGCATCCTCAATATGTGCATCCTTGGGAAGGACCCGGCTCAGGCCCATCGCAACCGCATCGAGGTGCTGGTGGAGCGGCTGAATCAGTTGCTTGAGGTCCGCGAGGCCGAGCGCCAGCGCACCGGACATTTGCGGCCGGTACGCATCCTGAACGTGGCCTGCGGCCCCGCGATGGAGATCCAGCGCTTCTTGTCCACCCGCAGCGAGACGCCCCTGGTGACCCTTGAGCTGCTCGACTTCAATGCTGACACCCTGGCCTGGACCAAGGCCGGCATCGAGCGGGCCCAGGCGGGCCAGCGCCGTCCCGCCGAGGTCGCCTACATCCACAAGTCGATCCACACCTTGTTGAAAGAGGCCAGCCGTCGCGAGGTGGTGCCGCCGGACCCGCCCTATGACCTGGTCTACTGCGCCGGGCTGTTCGATTACCTGGGTGACCGGGTTTGCGAGCGCCTGCTGGCGTTATTCGCGGCCTGGACCCGGCCGGGCGGCCTGGTGCTGGCGACGAATGTGAGCGCCAGCAATCCCATCCGCTGCTTCATGGAGCACTTGCTGGAGTGGCACCTGATCTATCGCACCGAGGCGGAGTTCGCCGCCCTGGCGCCGCGGGGCCTGCCCGCCCAGGTCACCGCTGACAGCACCGGGGTGAACATCTTCCTCGAATTCAGGGTCGGCGATGCCCGCAGCGGCTGAGCGCACTGACGGGGCCGACTTCGCCGCCGCCTTTCGGGCGGAGGACGAGCGCACCCGTCTGCGGCATGCCCAGGTGGGTTGTTGGCTGGCGATGGTGCTGATGCCGGCGGGCATCAGCCTGGACCTGATCGTGGCGCCCGAACATTGGGCCAACTTCTTCAGCCTGCGCCTGGGTTGCGTAGCAGCGGTGGCCCTGGTCCTGGCCCTGCTGGCCACGCCTTTCGGGCTGCGCCATCTGCGCGTTCTGGGCGTGGCCTGGGCGCAGTTTCCGGCGCTGGCCATCGCCGCCATGGTGTGGGTGGGGGGCGGCGCCGAGTCCTCGTATTGGGCCGGGCTCAGCCTGGTGCTGATCGCGGTCACCCTGCTGATGCCGTGGACTTTTGGCGAGGTGCTGGCGAACTGCGTCCTGACCCTGGGCTGGTATCTGGCGGCGATCCTGGTGCAGGACCAGCCGATGCGACTGCCGGTGGTGTTCAACAATCTCTATTTCCTGACCCTGACCGCGATCATCTGCGGCACTGCGGCGTGGTTCACCGCCGACCGGCGCTTGACTGATTTCCGCCTGCGCTGGCGGGTGGACGCCCAGAACCGGGAATTGAGCGACAGTTACGGCAAGCTGCGCGAACTGGACGAGGCGCGCACGCGTTTCTTCGCCAACATCAGCCACGA
>JBBQTJ010000024.1:0-19847 GCA_038213315.1 Planctomycetota bacterium | reverse complement strand
GGGCCAGGTCCTTCACCACCACCCGCAACCCGGTCTGCTGATAAAAGCCATCGCGGACCTGCCCCTGGGGCGCACTGACCCATTCCACCCCTTGGAGCGTGGCGAAGCGCTGCACCTCCGCCTCGGCCAGTCCGATTGCCGTCAGTGCCTTGACCAGTGCCGCCAGCCCAGCGCGATGCTCGGCCCGGGCCGTCGGCTGATCCTTGGCCACGTGACGCAGCGACACCGTCCAGCGCACCCCGTCCGGAGCCAAATCCGCCTGAGCGGTGCCGGTCACAGCAATGCTGCGCCCCGGCCCCATCTCGGCAGCCACCGCGACGGTGGCAAGGCAGCACATCAGGAGCAGCAGGCGCATGGCGAGGTCCGCGGTTGGCGGTGAGCGGAAAGAGCAGGAAGAGTAGAAAGAGCAGACAGCACGCGGCCGTGGCGGTTGGCGTTTCACCGCCAACCGCCAACCATCCGCACTTACTTATACTTCGCCCGATTGATGTCCTTGGCCACCGGCGTGGTGCGGATCCAGACATTTTCCTGGGTCTTCACGTCAACCAGGGTCAGCTTGATCTGGTAGAACTTCTGCTTCTCGCTGCCGGCCTGGTCGTTCTGGGTCTCGATGGCGCCGGACAGCAGGAAGTCGGAGGCGACCTCCTGGAAGCTCTCCTTCTTGGTCTCGGCGCTGGCATTGACGGCCTGATCCTTGCGCTCGTCACGGGCCTCTTCGGTGTTGCCCTTGGACTGCACCATGCGCACCTTGCTGCTGTTGAGCAGTTCCTGGGCAATCACGTCGGTGATGATGTTGGTGCTGATGTCTTCGCTGGTGCGGTTGACCACGGTGCCGACTTTAACCACCGGCTTGCGGCCCGCTGTGGTGGTGAACTCGGGCAGCCAGCCGCGGGAGAGTACGTCGCTGATCATGTCGGCGGTGACTAGGCGGGCGTCGGCGGCATTCCAATTGCCGGAGAGGTCGCGCACAGCATTGGGATCGGTGCGCTGGACATTGTTGCCGCAACCGGTGATGGCGAGGGGCGCAGCCAGGGCGCAGGCGACGAGCAGGACGTGGGGGCGGATGATCATGAGAGCTCCGTGGTTAGCAGTCAGTATTTGATGGGTGGAATGGGATCGCGGCTGAAGGTGCGCACCGGCAGCAGGCTGAGCCGGCCGGGCGAGATGGTGACGGCGGGTAGCGTGACGGGGCCGCGCGGCGTCTCCAGCGTCGGGTGGTACTCGCCTGCGGGCAGGGTTACCAGGGCGGCCTCCACCTGACGGGGCAGGGTCGACCAGGCACGGATGTCAGCCTGTTCGGAATAGGTCATCAGGGCGCTGCCGACCAGGTTGATCGCCAGGGCCAAGGCGGCGCCGCCGCTGCTGTCGTTGGCTTGTTTCACTGCGTACGCTGCGGCTGCTACCGCCGCCTGCTTCACCACCAGCCGCCCCAGAGTCTTGGCCACCTGGCCCGGCTGGTTGTGCTTGAGCGTCGCCCGGGCATAAGCGTCAAGATCGCTGGCGATGGCCAGCGGCTCTTGCCGGCCTGCAACACTCAGGCGGGCCGGCGCGGGGCGGGCCTCGGATTTAGGATGCACCGGGATCTGGAAGCCGATCACCGACAGGCCGCCGGGCGTCATCTTCTTCATCACCTCGGTGGGCATGGGCACGAGGGGCCAGCCGAAGGCCACGTCGGCGCCGGGGCCCTTGCACCAGAAGATGAAGCCGCCGGTCGAGAAGGTCGAGGTCGACACGCCATGCGCTGATTCGCTGGTGGTCACCGCCGGGGTGATGGTGCCGAAACCGATGGCCAGGACTTCGGGCTTGGCGATGAAATCGACTTGGTTGAGTACCAGCAGCAGGCCCTGTCCATCCTGCGGCTTGGCCGCCGCCACCCGCTCTGCGGGGATGCCAAGTTCGCGCGCCTGCGCAGGCAGGCCGGCCGGGTCGTAGCGGTACAGGTGGGCCAGCCACAGGGCCTCAGCCACGGCGGGCCGGCCCTTCAACTGGTAGTCCGCATGCTTGTCCGCCCCCAGGCGCGCGCGCTCGCTATCATAGGCCAGCATGGCCCGCCGCAGCTGCACCGCAGCGAAGGAGTCGTCGCTGCCGCCGCGCATGGACGGCGTCATGGCCAGCACCACAGACGCGGCCAGCACCCGACCCCACGGATCGTCCTGATACGGATCCGACCCTGCCGTCGCGTCACGGGTCTCGGGCAGGACTTCTTGCGCCAGATGGCGGGCCCGCACCAGGGCGCGATTCCAATGAAACTCCGCCGTCTGGCCATCCTTGGCGCCGGCCAGACGGCCTTCTGCCCGCTGGGCCTGCACCGCTTCGCCAAGCAGACGGGCCACGTCCACCTGGGCATGCTCGTACAAAAAGCCGGCGTACTCGCGCACCGTGTCGTTGACCAGCCAGGTCCCTCCTTCGCGCACCAGGCTCTTGGTGCGGCGGTCATCCACCAGGGCCGCCGCTTCATCCAGCTGCCGACTTGCGGCGGGCAGGTCGTCGGCAAAGCCGCTGATGGCGCCACGCTCCATGCGCCAGAGCAGCAGGTGCTTCTCGTCCAGTTCGGTGCCCTTCGCCGGGCCGTCACCAAGGTCAGGTGGCTCCCCGTCCAGGTGGCTGCCATAGATGCCATTGATGCGCGCGGCTGCATCGGCGTACTTGCCCTGCTGCACGTCGTACAAGGCCTGCCGCTGACGATACGACGTGCTCTGGGCGCAGCCTGCCAACAGCAAGGCGGCGACCACCACGGTGCCAGTGGTACGGAGTGCAGGCATGGGGCGGCAGCGTCGGCAATGCACGGTGGCAGGCAATCACGGGCGAAGGTCCCCCCAGCCCCCTCCGTTCCGCTTGACCCGGAATGCGTGCCCCCTACCGTCTCGCCCCTCTGGTACGGACTCTGTAGCTCAGCTGGTTAGAGCGCAAAACTGTGGCTTTTGAGGTCGCGGGTTCGAGCCCCGTCAGGGTCCCCAGGTTACACACCCCCGAGCGATCGGGGGTGTGTTGTTTTCAGGCCTCCGACACCAGCGAGACTGCCCGCCCCATGACCATCATCTGGCACCATGGTCCGACCTTGCCGACGGGCTGGCCTGACACCCTGCCGGCCTGGTGGGAGGCGGCCCGCGCCCGCGCTGCGGGCGCGGTGGTGCTGGTCGAGGCCGGGCGCGCTTGGACCTGGGATGAGTTGCTGGACACCGCCGGGCGATTGGCCCAAACGTGGGCAGAGCAGGTGCCCGCAGACACGCGCATCGCGCTGCGGCTGCCCAATGGCGCGGCGCATCTGATCGTTGAACTGGCGGCTTGGCATCTGGGCGCGGCGGCGGCGCCGATCCCGCCGCACCTGGGGCCGGTGGCGACTGCGGACTTGCTCGCTCGCTTGGCGCCGGTGCTGGTGGTCGAGGCGGCGGCCGAGGTGCTGGCGACGCGTACCAATGCGCGGCTGCCACCTCGGCCGGTGAGCGGCGACACTGCGGCCCTGGTGCTGGCCACCAGCGGTTCCTCGGGGCACCCGAAGGCGGTGGTGCTGAGCCACCGCAATCTCACCAGCCAACAGGCCGCCTTCGCGTTGCAGTGGCCCGAGATCGGACCCGGTGACCGGCTCGCCGCCTATCTGCCATGGCATCATTCATTCGGCGCGCTGGCGGAACGGCTGTGGGCCCTGGGTCGAGGCGCCACACTGACGGTGGTGCCGGGCGCCGGGCGCGACCGCGAGGTCTTGCTGGCCACCATGCACGCCGTGCGACCCACCGTGCTGATGAGCGTCCCCAAGGTGCATCGGCTGCTGCGTACGGCCGACGCGCTCGATCACGCCTGCCTGCGCTGGGTGTTCACGGCTGGCGCCAGCCTGGGCAGCAGCGAGGACGCCTGGTATGCCGCCCGCGGGATCCCCATCCATGAAGGCTGGGGCCTGACCGAGAGCAGCCCCAGCGCCACGCTGACGGTGCCGGGCGACGCGCGCACGCCAGGCGTGGTCGGCCGGCCCATTGCCGGCGTGGCTGTGGGCGTGCGCGCCGACGGCCACGTGCTGATCGCCGGGCCGAATGTGATGACCAGCTATCTTGGCGACGCGGCAGCGACCGCGCAGGTGCGGTGGCTCGATCCGCAACTGGGACCGGTGTTGGACAGCGGCGACCTGGGCGAGTGGAGCCCCGCGGGCCTCCGCCTGCTGGGACGCGCGGACCAGACGATCAAACTTGGCAATGGCGAGAAAGTCGCCCTGGCCGCCATCGCCGCCCGGCTGGAGGCGCAGCCCGGCATCCAGGGCGCGGTGGTGCACAGCCCGGATGGCGAGCATTTAGAGGCGGTGGTGCAGGCCCGCGACGACGCCTGCGTCCAGGCGGCGCTGGTTGCAGTGAATGCTAGTGAACCAACACCATGGCGTCGGCTGCGCTCGATCCGCTGCCTGAGCCTGACGCCCAGCGTAGATAATGGTTTATTGACGCCGTCGCTAAAGCCCGTGCCACGGACCTGGATCGCGTCGCTTATCGATTGAGCCGACCGCTGCCGGTTGCGGTGCGGGCCGTGGTCGCGGCCAGGGCGGCGGCGGTGGCGAACACTGGCAACGGCTTGCCCTCCAGATCCCGGGCCGGTGGCGCGGTGGCTGCCAGGGACGCCGCCGAGGCGCTGGCCAGGGCAAGACGCTCCTTAGCTTTGGCCAGATCAACGGCGGCGGTCTCGGCGGACTTTTTCGCCGCAGCCTGGGCCAGACGCGCAGCCGAAGCGGACTGTGCGGCGGAGCGGGCGGAACCGGTAGTGTCAGCCAAGCCCTGCATGGCCTCATCGCGCTGCTTGCTCAGGTCGGCGATGCGCGCGCGGTCGGGGTTCGGCTGCTTGCGCGCCTCGGCCAAAGCCTTGGCCAGGGCCTCGGCCTTCGACTTGGCGCCTTCGGCCGCTGGCCCAGCGGTACGGCTGGCCGTCTCGGCCTCGCCCAGGGCCTTGCCGGCCACCGCGCCGCGAGTGGCGGCGGTGGCGATGGTGTCCTCGATCGCCTTGATCTGGCGGGACGCGTCGGCCTGGGCGCGCAGGGCCTTGTCGTAGGTACGCTGCGCCTCCCCCTCAGTCACCAAGTAGTAGCTGTCGCCGATGCGGACCATGCCGCGTTCTTTCAAGGTCGCAGCCTCATCGACCCACCCCGCCGAGGTCTTCACCTGTCCCAGGGCCTTCAGCAAGTTGGCGGCGAAGGTACTGTCCGGCTGCAGCTCCAATCCTTTGCGGGCGTGGAGCAAGGCCTCGGTGCGCAGGCCGTGCTCAAGACACCAACTGCCCAAGGTGACCGACTCGATGCTGGTGCGGCCCAGCCCGGTAAGGCGCTGCTGATATTCTTTGGTCGGCGGCTCGATCACCCGACGACGCAGAATCTCGCTCTTCTGGTACGACACCTCGCTGGTCAAAGTGCCGGTGCGTGTGGTCGCCAACATGCGCAGGGTCACCTGGATGTCGTCCTCGGCGATGACCTCACCCGCAACCACCTGTCCGGTGGCGAGGGACAATTCGGTCTGGGCCGCGACGGCGGCGGCAGCCAGCATGAGGAGGACGATAAAGCGCATGGTATGCATACCCCCCTGATGTCGCCGGCGTTGTCTCAGCGAGCGATGACGCGAGCCAACCATGAGTCGGCGATTGGGCGCACGCCGTTGCGGCGCAAGGCGCCCAGATCCGTCACCTGGGTGTCCAGAAACTCCTCGGCCAAGCTGCCGGCAGTGGCCAGCGCGCGTAGGCCGGCACGATCCACCGCCTGCCAGCCTGCAGCCGTCTGCACCACGATGGGCGGCGCATCCAGCAGCCGATGATGGGTCAAAAGTCCGGCGATTTTGTCGTGCGAGCAGCCCGACAGGGCCTCACCGACCCAGGCCACCACCAACGCCGCGCCGTCTGCCAACGCCATGGAGCCGTGGGCCGAACAGCGTCCCTCGCGCAGGAACTGGGCGAAGAGCTTATCCATGGCCGCCAGCACCGGACCGCTGTCGACGGCAGAATCGGGGCGGATCACTAGGCGGATACGGGTCGCGTCGGGCAGGTGCTCAAGCATGGACGGCAGCATGCCGGTCGAGGCCGGGCGGTCGACTGTCCACGCCGGTCCATTGCCCCTGGCCTCGCTGATGCGGTCCATACCGTCCCATGCCATGAATGACACTGCGTGGCCCCTGCAGGGTCTGCTGTACATCGCCCGCCGGCCACGGCTGTGGCTGCGCTGCTGGCTGGCGGTGTTGATGACGTGGCTGGCCCTGGTGGCGGTCGCCGCCCTGATCGCCTGGTGGGCGTGGCCGGCGACGCCTGGCGCCACCGCTCTGTCCCACCTCTGGTGGTGGCTGGCGGTCTTGCGGGCCCTGGGCTTTGGCGCGGCCGGCGCCTTCGCCACCTGGGTGCTGTGCTCGCCGCTGCTGATGTCCTGGGCCCTCGACCATCTCGCCGCCGCGGTGCACGCCGAGCAGGGCTTGCCGGTGGTGGATGCGCCGATGCTGCGCTCGGTATCGGCCAGCCTGCGGGTGCTGGTGAACACGCTGCCGCTGCGCCTGGCCTATGCTCTGTTGGCCATCGCCGGAGCGTTCCTCGGGCCGATCGGCGTACTGATCGCCTTCTTCGGCATGGCCCATGTCGCCGCCATCGACAGTGCCGACATCTGCCTGGGCGTGCGCGGTTACGATGGCCTGACCCGCGTACGCCTGATCCGAGAGCATCGTCACGAACTGGCCCGCGGCGCGGTCTCGGGCGGACTCCTCAATCTCGCGCTCGGTTCCCTGGTGGTGGCCTGGCTGATGTGGCTGCCGGCGATGGTGGCGGGCATGGCCCTGCGCACCGCCCAATGGCCTGAGATCCGCAACCGCCTGCCGGCCGCCTGAGCCATGACCGACGCTGCCGATGATGATGACCTGTTTGGCGTGCCGCCCGGCCCGGCCGATGGGACCGACGGGGTCGAGGACGATCCCGCCGAGTTGCTGGCGGGTGCGCCCACCGGGCAACTGCATGACGGGCCGCCACGTACTGATATCGAGCTGACACCGGAGGAGGTGCTTGGCCCCGGCGGCCTGCTGGCGCAGCGCCTGACCGCCTACGAGTCGCGACCACAGCAATTGGAAATGGCCGCGCTGGTGGCGCAGGCTCTGCGCGACGGCGTCCATGCCATCGTCGAGGCGCCCACCGGCGTCGGCAAAAGTTTCGCCTATCTGGTCCCCCTGGTGCTGCATGCCCTGGCCAAGGGCGAGCGGGTGGTGGTATCGACCGGCACCATCGCCTTGCAGGAGCAGCTGGTCGGCAAAGACATCCCGCTGCTGCAGACGTTGTTTCCTGCGCTGAAAGCCGTGCTGGTGAAAGGTCGACAGAATTACGTCAGCCTCCGCCGTTTGCAGCACGCCGCCTCCACCCAGCAGTCGCTGTTTGAGACCAACGACGATGCGGTCGAACTGAAGGATCTGGTGACCTGGAGCCAGGACACCGCTACGGGCGATCTCAGCGATCTGGGTTATGAACCGCCGCCGCAGGTCTGGCGCCAAGTGGTCAGCGACCGCAACAACTGCCAGGGCCGCCGCTGTCCGATGTATGGCGAGTGTCATTTCTACAACGCCCGCCGCGCCATGGAGGACGCCCATCTGCTGGTGGTGAACCATCACCTCTACTTCGCCGACTTGGGATTGCGCGAAGACCACGCCGCCATCCTGCCCGCCCACGAGGTCGTGGTCTTCGACGAAGCCCACACCATCGAGGACATCGCCACCGATCACCTGGGCATGCACATCACCGAAGCGCAGGTACGCTTCTTCCTCGACGGCCTGGTCAGCCGCAAAGCCAAGGGTCTGCTGGCGGACGAGCGCTTCGCCGAAGCCCGCCCCGCGGTGGAGGCCGCCCGGGGCGCCAACGAGCGCTTCTGGCGCGAGGCGGTCCTGCTGGTGCCCGATGGTGCGGACAATCTGC
Source organism: Planctomycetota bacterium (assembly GCA_038213315.1). GTDB lineage: Bacteria > Planctomycetota > UBA11346 > UBA11346 > UBA11346 > JBBQTJ01. The sequence continues at coordinate 11,954 of JBBQTJ010000024.1, read as the reverse complement.
GCTTGGGCGACAAGGGGCAGATCGAGGACGTGCTCTCACCTTCCCTCGACGCGCTGGCCAGTGCCCTCAATGCCTGCCTGGCGCGGGTGAACGACGACAATCTGCAGATGGAGGTGAAGGCCCAGGTCGCCCGCGCCGCCGGCTTGTCCGGCACCATCCGTGGCCTGGTCGGCCAGTTGATGGACGGCCACGTGTATTACGTGCACGCGCCGCCCGAACGCGGTGGCCGGCGCGGCAGCCCCAGCCTGGCCGCCAGCCCACTGTCGATTGCGGCGATCCTGAAAGAGCGCCTCTTCGCCGCCACGCGTTCGGTGATCCTGACCAGCGCCACGTTGGCCGCCGACGACAGCGACCGCTTCGTCTTCCTGCGCCGCCGCCTGGGCCTTGAGGGTGGCTTGGCCAAGCGCCTCGACAGCCCCTTCGACTATGCCACCCAGGCGACCCTGCTGTTGAACCAGAGTGCCCTGGACCCCAACGGCGAGCGCTATGAACGCGCCGTCGCCGCGTGGCTGTCCGACTATCTGCTCACCGCCCGCGGGGGCACCTTCGTGCTGTTCACCAGCTATCGGCAGCTGCAAGCCGTCCACGATCTGGTGCGGCCGATCCTTGATCAGCGCAATCGTTTCGTGCTGCGCCACGGCGACCGCTTGGGCCGCGCGCAAATGCTTGACCTGTTCAAGCGCGTGGGCGACGCAGTACTGTTCGGCACTAGCAGCTTCTGGGAAGGCGTCGACGTGCCCGGCGACGCCCTGCGCCACGTGGTCATCACCAAGCTGCCCTTCGAAGTCCCTAATCATCCCGTGGTGGAAGCCCGCTTGCAGGAAATTGAGCGCCGCGGCGGCAATCCCTTCATGGAGCGCACCGTCCCCGAAGCCATCATCCGCCTAAAGCAGGGCTTCGGTCGCCTCATCCGCACCAAGCTGGACACCGGCACCGTGGCCATCCTCGACCACCGCGTGCTGACCAAGGCCTATGGCCGCTACTTCCTAAAGGCGCTGCCGGCCTGCCGTACGGATGTGATCAAGCTGGACGACTTCGTATCGCGGTAGGGTTGCCGGGGTTGCGGACCAGGCGGCGCGACGCTGCCGTGACACGCCAAGCCCCGCGCTGACTTTGCCGCGGTCGAGAAGCCCCCTTCCGGTTCAATCGAGCGCAGTGACTTCCAGCGCTTCGTCGATGCTGACCATGCGGTGGGCCTGGCGGCGGTGGTTGACGTGGTCTATGGCCACACCTCCGAGCACTTCCGTTACCAGTACCTCTACAATCGCCTGGGCTATGCCAAGAATTCGGTGATGGGGCAATTCGGCGGGGATTACTTCGGCTCTGGCACTGACTTCCACCGGCAGTTCACCCGGGATTTCTTCGACACTGTGAATCGCCATTGGTTGAGCGTCTATCATGCCGACGGTTTCCGTTACGAATGCGTGCCCGACTACTGGGACGGGGCTACCGGCATCGGCTATGCCCGACTGGTGTACGACACCCATCAGTTCGTCGCCGGGCAGGTGGCCGATCCCGCTGCCGCGGCCACCTGGCAGCGCTTTGCCGGCGATCGCCTGATCCAATGCGCCGAGCAGTTGGAAGACCCGGTCGGCGTGCTCTATCAGGCCTAATCCACCAGCACCTGGCAGAACCGCACCTTCGATGCGGCCAAGGCGGTGGCCCAGGGGAATTGGAGTCGCCTGGGCGAGCTGGGCCGACGCTTCGGCTGGCAGGACTTCCCCACCGAGGTGGTAATCGACGGCGTGACCCTGCCGAAATCTGGTCTGCAATATATCGAGAACCACGACCACGAGCGGTTCCTCTGCAACTTCGGCGTCCGGGCACCCCGGGACAAGGTGCGACAGGAAACCAACCCGCTGTTCCTGGAAGGCGATCGCGAGGCCAACTGGTTCCGCGTCCAGCCCTACCTCATCGCGCTGCTGCTGTCCCGCGGCACGCCGCGGCTGTGGCAGGGCCAGGAATTCTGCGAAAAATACTTCCTGCCGGATGACGGTCTTGGCCGGGTACGCCTCGAACGGCCAGTCCGCTGGGATTATTTCTACGACGCCATCGGCAAGCGCAGCGTGCGTCTGGCGCGCGACCTGCTGCGCCTGCGCCGCAGCGCGACGCACCTGCGCTCCGGGAATTATTTCTTCTTCGACCACCACGATCGCTATCTGACGAAGGGCCTCATCCTCTTCGCGCGCTACCAGGGCGCCGCCTACACCCTGGTGGCCATCAACCTCTCAGGCCAAGAGCAATGGGTACCCTTCTGGTTCCCCATCGCCGGCGATTACCGCGAAGAACTGCATGGCACCCAAGAGCCAGGCCTGCACCTGCGCAACGTCCAGGCCTGGCAGGAACGGTGGCTGCAGATCCCGGCAAATTACGGCCGGGTGTGGACCGCGGCCGGGCGGGTCTGAAAAATCGGAGATTTATCCAGGGGTCCAAGAAATCGAAGGAGAGTTCAGACTTTGCATCGCGGAAGCGTTGCCGGTTGTCGCCGGGGGCAATCCCGCCGCCGGCCACCTGCGAATAGCAATCGCCCATCGCAGGTAGTGGCACACGAGCCACCGCCTAGGCGAGCTGGAGCTCGCTTCTCCCAAGAACAGCTGTTCTGCGGACGAAGTCAGGACAATCATCTTCTGGAATAATCGCCCCACTCTCCCGGCCCGGGTGAGGGCTGTCGCCAAGTGGGCAGGCTTGATGGAGGTGCGCCACAGTCGGGCAAGGGGAAGGTACACGCCCGGACGCAACCGGGTCATAGCCATGGTATTCGTTGAAACGGCAATGCCTCGCGGCAGGGTCCGCGCCATGCCGGTAGGTCCGCCGGTACGGGAGCTAGTGCCATGGTATCCTTATTTGCGATCCTGCGTCCCTTCCTGATCCTGCTCATGGTGGCCCTGAGTGCCTGGGCGGTGGATCCGCTGACCACCAGCGTGGCGCTCAGCGCGACCAGCTTCTCGCCCGCCATGGGCGATGTGAGCACCGGCAAGGGGGTGACCAGCTTCGGCGATGTGAACGGCGACGGCATCGCCGACTTCGCCGGCTATCGCCGGGTCTACCGCGGGCCCCTGGCCACGCCCAGTGCGCCGGTGGTGGACGATCCGACCCAATCCTTAAACCTGGGTACGTTCGTCGACCTGGCCATCATCCCCGATCTGAACGGTGATGGTCGTGATGACCTGATGCTGCGCCTGGTGGACAGCAGCATTCCCAGGGTGACCTATCAAGTCCGGGCCTCGACCAGCGGCGGCGGGGCAGGCGCGATCCTGTTTACGGTCAACTTCAATGCTGCCGGTGCGTCGATCACGAAGATCCCTACCCGCATGTGGGTCGGCGACTTCACCGGCGACGGCCGTCGTGATCTGGCTTTCTATGACGACGCCCGGGGGGCCATCCTGATGGTGAATGGGGACGGCAGCGGCAACTGGTCGGGGCTGGATCCGAGCGACACCACCAAGGTGTCGGTGCTCACCCTGAACGGTGGGGCGCCGTTCACCGGCACGCTGCTGGTCAAGGTTGGCAATGTGGACGGCGATGGGGATGACGACTTGATCATCCTCACCGATGGCACCCTGCTGGACACTGCCGGCGTGACCGCCACGGCCGGCGTGGTGGTGGTGCGCCGCACCGCCGGCGCGACCGGGGCCAGCGTTCAGCAGGTCGACGGCCAGGGCTCGCGGACTGTGCCAGGGCGGGGAACAGTGGCCGGCAACACCCCCATCGATCTGACGGTCGGTGATGTGGACGGCGATGGCGCGGTGGAGGCTCTGGCGGTGGTGGGGTATAACCCCGGTTCCGGCGCGATCCCCCAGAGTGCCGCCCTCTACAGGCTGGGCGCTAGTCCGACCAAAGTCGCTGAAGTCACGCCTTTCACCGTCGACACCGCCGCCTGGATCGTCGCCGATGTGGACGGGGACGATAAGGCCGACCTCTATGTGGTGGGGGATTTCAGCGGCAATGGCGTGACCGCCGGAGTGCTGACCGCCGCCGGCACCCTGTCTACCGGGCTTGCCAACGGCACCTTTGTGTACAGCGACAGTGAGCGCCTCGGCTACTACAATCCGCCCGGCAACAGCCAGGTCCGCTACCGTCCCACCGCCGTGGATCTGAACGGTGACGGGGCCAAGCAACTCACCTGGGTCGAGTTGCGCAACCAATCGGCGACCAGCTTCCTGCGGGCCACGCCCCAGCTCTATACGGTCGAGGCCGTGGCCTTCCGCCAGCCGACCTGGCAGGGCCAGGCCCAGCCCTGGTGGTTCGTCCTTGGTAAGGCCGCCGCCCTGACCGTCTATGACGGCGCTCAGGCGGACTACACCATCACCGCGACCGGACTGACCGCGACCAAAACCGGCAGCGTGACCATGCGCGCCGCCCTGGACGGCACCAACGACATCGACAGCGATGGGGACAGGGATCCGTCAGCGACCTATACCCTGACCCCCACCGCCACCGGCAGCAGCCGGGTCGCGACCATCACGGCCCGGGGCGGCACCTCGGCCACCTTCGCCTACCACGTGGTGCCGGCCATCAGCTTGGCCATCACCGGCCAGACTCCGACCTATGCGGGGGAGGTGGGCAAGCCCCTAACCGTGCAGTCGACCTCGGGCCTGGCGCCCCTGAGCTTCAGCGCCACCGGCGCCACCGTAGTCGACAATGGGGCCGTGGCCGGCTCGGCAGTGGTCGCGAACGGCAGCGGCGGCTTCAGCGACCTGCCCCGCCACACCTGGACCGTGACCCCCGCAGCTACCGGGTCCCTGACCATCCAGGTCAGCGAAACCTTCGGCAGCACCGCCAGTATCACCGTCAACGTGGTCCCGGCCGCATCCCTGGTGCTGCCCAGCGGCTCCGCCGCCCCCACCCTGGGCCAGGCGGTGCAGATCGCGGCGTTGAACGGCGGTGGCTCGGGCCACTACACCGTTGCCACCGCCAGCGCTGGCACCGCCACGGTGGTGGCGGGCAGCGTCTTCACCACCTCGAACGGCCTGGATCTCGACAACGATACGGTGCTGGACTACGGGCAGTACTTCAGCGTCACCCCCTCGGCTACCGGTGCCATCGTCATCAATCTGACCCAGAGCTCGCCCTTCACCGCCACCGGCAGCGTGACCCTGGCGGTGGATGAACCCCTCGGCGTGCGCGTGGCCGGACAGACCTCGCCCTATGCCGGTGAGGTGGGCCTGCCCCTGACCGTGCGCGTCTTCGACGGCGCCGAGACGGGCTACACCGTGGCCGTCTCGCCCGCCACTGCGGCCACGGTGGCCGCCGGTGCCAGCTTCACGCGTGCGTCGGGCATCGACGCCGATGGGGATGGCAGGAATGACGCCGGGCGCAGCTACACCGTCACCCCCAGCTCCACCACTGCCTTCACCGTGACCGCCGGTGACGGCGAAGGCCGCAGCGCCTCGCTGAGCGTGCAGGTGGTGGCGTTGCTGAGCACCCGCATCGTCGGGCAGAGCGCACCGTTTGGGATTGAGCTGGGCAGCAGCGCCACCCTGGCGGTGTATCGCGGGCAGCAGCCTTTCACCGTCACAGCGACGGGTGCGACGGTGGTGGCCGGCGTGACCTTCACCGCCCAGGATATTGACGGCACCGGTCAAACTGCGAACGGCCAATGGTTCACCGTCACGCCGACCGCGACCGGAACAGCCACGGTAAGCGCCGTCGATGCGCTGCAGGCCACCAGCAGCCTGACCATTACCGTCGCGGCACCGCTGCCGCCGGAGGTGCTGGCCGTGGCCACGCCGGGACTCAGCGCCACCGCGGTGTCCCTTGGCCAGGCCCTGACTCTGATCGTCCACGATGGCATCGGTCCCTATGCCCTGAATGCCCCCGGGGCGGTGGTCATCGCCACTGCGGCCTTCACCAGCGCCGCCGGCCTGGACATCGACAGCGATGAGGACCTGGATCCCGGCCGCCGTTTTCTGGTCATCCCCACCCAAGTAGGGACCCTGACGGTCACCGCCAGCGATGCGGCTGAGGGCCTAGTCACCACCACCTTCGCGGTGACCGCGCTGCCGGCAGTGACGCTGGCCGGCCCGCCGTTCCCGCTATCCAGCAGCGACCGTACGGTCTTCGTGGCGGTCTGCCCGGGCACACCCCAGGGGCTGAGCCTGCTGCGCAGTGCCTTCGCCGGCGGCGCCCCGACCGAGCGCCGGGGTTTCCTGTGGGATGCCCTGACCCAGGCTTTTGTGGAGTCGCCGACGGCGCCCAGCGGCGGCTTCCTGCCCACCCAGGGCTGGTTCGTGGCCAGCCGCAGCGCCCTGACCCTGAATTTCACCGGCACGCCGGTGCCGGCGCCGGCAACCCTGGCCCTGCGCCCCGGCTGGAACTTCATCGGCATCCCGCCGCTGCAAGATGGTACGACCCTGCGCACCAGCCACCTGCTGGGTGCAGACACAGGCGAGGATTTCGAGGTCGCCAGCGCCACCGGTGCGGTGCTGAGCGGGACCGGGCGGGAGGACGCCATCGGTGTCGGTGCGTGGTGGTGGGACGGGGCAGCCTACCGCAAGGTCACCACCCTGGACAGCGGCGTCGGATACTGGATCCGCAACCGCTTTAATGACGTGGTCTTCGTGACCCGCCAGGCCGGCGACGGGTCGGTCGGCAATCGGCAAGTTCTGCGCCTCGCCCACCGACGGTTGGCGACCGATGCCGAAACTCCGCCGCTGCCGCCGGGCAGCGGCTCTGGTGCATCGGCTGAGCCGAGTGCCGCAGAGGGTTCGGGGTGCGGTTCGGGTTCGGGTTTGGCCGGACTTTTGCTCGCCCTGGCCCTGGCGCTGAGCGTCGGTTGGCACCGGGTCTGGCCCGCGCCGCGACGCTGAACCAGGGCCACCTGCACCAGCGCAGGACTCTGGCCCAGCGGGTGATTGAGTTAGGCCGGCTCTGATGCCGGCTGAATCATGGTTGCATTGGCCCACTTGGGCCACCATGCCCGCATGCTTGCCGACGCCCCAGAACGGACGCTGCTGCGGGTGCGCTGGCTGCTGGCCCTGCTGTGGCTGGCCCTGATCGCCTCGTGCTGGTGGGATCCCTGGAGTGCGGCCCTGACCGCACCAGGCAGCGGCGTGACGGGACTGACCGCCGCGCCCCGTCAGATCGCCGGCGAACAGCCAGGGCCGGTCGCCTATACCTTGGGCCCGCGCCTGTTCTGGGGCGTGGGCATTCCCGCGACCATCCTGATCCTGGTGTTGCTGGGCCACGATGCCTGGCGACGCATCTGCCCACTCTCCGCCATTGCGCAATTGCCCCGGCGCCTGGGCTGGCAACGGCGCCGCACCCTGCCGGATGGCCGGCGCCAGGTCGCCCTGGTGGCGGCCGGATCGTGGTGGGCCCGGCACGCCCTGGAAATCCAATTCGTGCTGTTCGCGGTCGGCGTATCGCTGCGCGCCAGTGTGCTCTCGGCCCATCCCCAAGCGCTTGCCGTGGTGCTCACCGGGGTGTTGGTGCTGGCCCTGGTGGTCGGCGTGCTGTTCGGCGGCAAGACGTGGTGCCACTACGTCTGCCCGATGGGCGTGGTGCAGTTGGCGATCACCGGGCCGCGCGGCCTGACCACCGCCCCGGCCCTCGGCACCCTGGGCCAGTCGATGTGCCGTACCAGCGCCGACGCGCCGGCTTGCGTGGGCTGCAACAGCCCCTGTCCCGATGTGGACTTGGAGCGGGCCTATTGGCAGCGTATCCCCGAGACCAGCCGGCGCGCCGTGGTCTACGGCTATGTGGGCATCGCTGCTGGCTTCCTGCTCTACACCCAGGTGCTCTCCGGGGTCGGCAGCGCGATCTGGTGGGATCGCGGCTGGCTGAGCCCGGGTTGGTATCTGGGCGGACAGGCCATCCCTGTGCCCCGGGTGGTGGCTGCGCCCCTGACCCTGCTGGCCACCAGTCTCGTGGCCATTGGTCTGGGCTTCGCTGCCGAGCGGATTGCAGCACGCTGGTCGACGCCGGACCATGCCCGACACCGCACCATGACCGCCAGTACCGCCCTGGCCCTGACCTTACTGATCTCCTTGGGTGTGCTGCCTGGACTGGGCTTCCTGCCCGCCTGGCTGGTGTGGCTGATCGGCACGGTGGCCTTGGGCGCGGTGGCGATGTGGGCCCACCGCACCTGGTGGCGCGAGTCATCTGCCCATGAGCGGGAACAATTGGCCGCGACCATGCGCCGGCGCCTGGCCGACCTGCCCATCGACCTCTCGCCCCATCTCGGCGGGCGTCAGCTGGCCGACCTGGGCGCCGATGAGATCCACCTGCTCGCTCAGGTGGTGCCGGCCCTGACCAAGGACGGCCAACGGCGTTTCTACCGAGATGTGCTCACCGACGCGGTCAGCCGCGGGGTCTCGGACGGCGATGAAGGCCGACGCCTGCTCACCGATCTGCGCCAGCGCCTGGGCATCGACGAGGCCGAGCATCGCGCCCTCCTCGACACCATCGCCTCGCCCACGGACAACGCGGGGCGGGTGGCGAGCTACCGGGCGGCGATTGAGCACCTGGTCCTCGACCTGGTCGCCCAAGGCATGCCCCTGGCCGAGGCCCTGCGCTCACGCGCTGGTGCGGTGGAGCGCCTGCGCGCCGACTGCGCGGTCAGCGACGCGGAAGCGGGCACCGCCCTCTCTGGCCTGGGCGCCGACGACGGCCCACTGCGCCGGGCGGGCGCGATTCTCGAACAGCAGGTGCGGGAGCTCGCCGCCCTGTCGGCCGACTGCAGCGGCGACGACCCGGCCAGGGAATTCCTGCGCCAAGCCCTCACCCATGAAGCCACGGTCATCGCCGGCCAGGCCCTGGGCGTGGTCGAAGCCCTGGGTGAGTCCGGCGCGACTCTCGCCGCTGCCCTGGCCATGGACCACCCAGAGGCGGTAGCTGCCGCCCTGTCTCAATCCGGAGCGGATTGGGGCACCCGGTTGGCGCCCGCGATCCTCGCCGCCATGGCCGACGCGACACCGCGCCCGCCCGACGCCATGCCCGATGGCCTGGCGGCCCTGGCTCAGCACGCCGACCTGCTGGTGGCGGCCGCCGCCTGCCAAGCAGCAACTGCCAGTCAGCATGTCGGTGCTGCCGAGCTGGTGAAACTGGTGGCCGGACGAGCCGCCGCCGACGGACGGAACGATCTTGCCGCTGCCGTGACCGCCCTGACCACTGCGACCACCCAGGGCCTGCGGGTGGCGGTGACCCTGCCGGATGGTCGCGTGCACAGCGGCCTACCGCCGCTCACCATCGGCCGGGCGGTGGGCAACGATGTGGTGTTGCCCAGCCAACACATCGGCCGCCAGCATGTGCGTCTAGAGGTGCGGGAGGGGCGCCTGTGGTGCGTCGATCTTGGCTCCGCCAACGGCGTCACCGTGGGCAGCCGGCGCGTCGACCGGGGCGCCGCCATGCCCTTGCCGGCGAGCACCACGCTGACCCTGGCGCCGGACCTTGCCGTGGCGATCGCCGTGCAGCCCTTGGCGCCGGAACGTGGTGACCGCCTGACCCTGTTCCTGCGCCTGTGCGCCACGCAGCTCTTCGCCAAGTTGCCCCGCGCCGAGGTGTGGAACCTGGCCCTGGCTGCCCGCCAAGAGTCCGCCCCCGCCGGCAGCGTGATCGTGGCCCTGGGCGAGGCGGTGCCGACCCTGCGGGTGGTCCTGCACGGCGAGGCGGAAGCCCGGGCCGGCGAGCGGGTGCTGGGGCTGATCCGCCCGGGCGAGACCATCGGCGAGCTCTCCCTGCTCACCGGCCGGGGCGCCAGCGCCGAGGTGCGGGCCCGCAGCGAGCTCCTCACCGCGACCTGGCCGGCAGAGCACATCGCCGCCCTGCTGCGCACCAGTCCCGACGCCGCCACCGGCATGCTGGTGCAGGTCGCCGGCCGCCTGGCCGCCACCCTCGCCGCACTGACCGCGCCGCCCATTGCACCCGAGATCAAACCATGCTGACCCTCACCATCACTGCCCCCGACGCCCCGACCCGCACCATCGAATTACACGACGATGTCCTTGCCCTCGACGGCGTGGTGATCGGCCGCGCGATGGGCTGCGGCATCCGCCTGGACGACCCCATGGTCAGCCGCAGCCATGCCCGCCTGGCCCGCAGCGGCGGAAAACTGACGATCGAAGATCACGGCTCGACCAGCGGCACCAAGGTGGGTGAGCGCAAGATCGAGAAAGAGGTCCCCGTTGAAATCGGCGATGGCCAGACCATCACCATCGGACCCTTCACCATGACTGCCAGAGTCAGCAGCATGCCCGCCGATGTGCTTGATTCGACGGTGATGCCCGGCCTTTCGCCCGCCGCCTACATGCCGGCCATGACCGCAGGGACGCGGGTCTGGAGCGGCGGTGAGCTGCGCGTGCGGGTGGCACGGATCAACGACGAGACCGCTGACGTACGCACCTTCCTGTTCGCCGCTCAAGAGCCGACCCGCTTCGCCTACAAGCCGGGCCAGTTCATGACGCTGCACCTGACCATCGACGGCAAGAGCGTGCCCCGCTCGTACACCATCAGCACCACGCCCTCCCGTCCCGACCTGATCGGCGTGACGGTCAAGCGTGCCGCCGCAGCCGGCGGCCATCCACCCGGGGTGGTGTCGAACTGGCTGCACGACCACCTCAAGGAAGGGGATGCCCTGTCCATCAGCGGCGCCTTCGGCGAATTCAGCTGCCACAGCCATCCCCATCCCCGCCTGCTGCTGGTCTCGGCGGGCAGCGGCATCACGCCGATGCTGTCCATGACCCGTTGGCTCACCGACACTGCCGCGGCGGTCGACATCGTCTTCGCCCACAGTGCCCGTTCGCCCGACGACCTTATCGCCCGCGCCGAGCTGGAAGCCCTGGCGCGGATCAACCCGCGCCTCCGTCTGCTGTTCACCGTATCCCGCCCCGAACCCCGCAGCGCCTGGTCGGGTAACGTTGGTCGCCTGGATCTGGCCCTGCTCAAGGCGCAGGTCCCCGAGCTGCGCTCCTACCGGGTCTTCGTCTGCGGCCCGGATGCCTTCATGAGCGGCATGAAAAAGCAGCTCGCCACCGACGGCTTCCCCATGGACCAGCACCACGAAGAGAGCTTCGGCGGACCCGCCGCCGCCCCGGCCGCCCCCGCTGTCACGCCGCAAATCGCCAGCGGCGACAAGACCCCTGCCTCCGGTGTGCGCGCCGTCGCCAGCACGCCCTTCGGCCTGAAGGCGATCATCAGGGGCCTGACCGGCCGCGGCGGCGGCGACGCCACGCCGGCACAGCCCACCCCGACAGTAGCCGCGCCGGTCCAGGCCATCCCCAGCGTAGTGCTCAGCAAATCCGGCAAGACCATCCCCGTCCCGGAAGGCTCTTCGATTCTGGCCGCGGCCACCGCCGCCGGCATCACCCTCCCCTTCGGCTGCCGCATGGGCGTTTGCGGCGCGTGCAAACAGGTGCTGCGCTCCGGCGAGATCCACAAGGACGGCTACCAGGACAGCATCCTCTCCGCCGCCGATCGCAGCGCCGGCTGCATCCTCATCTGCATCGCCAAGCCCAAAGGAAAGGTCGAACTGGACGCGTGAGTAGCAGCCACGCCGCTATTATTTCAGCGCTATGCATCTGGCATCCACTCCTCCACCGGCGTGCGTCCCTCACGCCACTCCACCATGGCCAGGACCTGGGCGTTCCAGTTCAGGAAGCCGGAAAAATAGGGTGCCAGGTGCCCCATCGCGCCAAGATGCGCTGGGAGAGGCGGGCCCCAGCTCGCCTCGTGGCAATCATGTCGCCGCCGCCGAACAGCAGCGGATAGCGATCGCCCATCGCAGGTAGTGGCACAGCGCCACCGCCTAGGCGAGCTAGAGCTCGCCTCTCTCAGCGACGACCAGCGACAGCCGTCAGTCGGCGCCGACGCGCACTGCGGCTTCGAAGAGCTTCTCCACATCGCCGGCTTCCAGTGCGCGGGCCAGGCCTTCGAGGGCGAGGTCGCCGACCAGGCGGCGCTTGTCCGCTTGCAGGCGCAGGACGCGTTCTTCGATCGAGTCGACGGTGACGATGCGG